>CACLNK010000022.1 GCA_902608305.1 uncultured Pelagibacteraceae bacterium
CTAATTCAATATTTAAGATTAGCTACAAACAATTAATTAAACTTACAGAAGGAATAGAAAAGGATATTGTTTAATGAGAGAACCAAAAATTTTAGATTATGTTCTTCTTGCAATTTTAGCTCTAATCTGGTCCTCAGCATTTTTTAATATTAAAATTGCAACTTACTCATATGGACCAGTTACAATAGCTTTTTTAAGAATTGTTTTTGGAGCTATTCCAGTAATTGGTTTGTGTTTGTTTAAAAAAATAAAAATTGAAGCATTTTCAAAAGATTGGCATTGGTTTGCTGCAATCGGAATGATAAATCTAGTTATTCCTTTCTTTTTAATAGCTTATGGAATGCAAAAGGTTCAAAGTAATTTAGCTGCAATATTAATGGCAAGCACACCTTTAAGTGCTACGGTTCTAGCTCACTTTTTTACCAGTAATGAAAAAATTAATTTTACAAAAATATTTGGTGTTCTTCTTGGATTTTCTGGAATAGTTTTTCTCTTCTCAGATAATATTTTAATTAATGAAAATAATTTTTCAGCTGCCCTAATCATTTTTTTTGCTTCAACTTTTTATGTAATAGGTGGTTTATTAACCCTTAAAATAAGTAATAAAAAAAATGAAAATGTGACTGCTTCAATTTTGATATGGGCAACATTATTTTTAATACCTATCACTGCTTATACAGAACAACCCTGGAATTTAAATCCAAGTTTAGAGTCTACAATTTCCGTAATTTACCTTGGTATAGTTGCAACAGGTTTTGCTTGGTTGCTTAGATTTAGAATATTAATAAACAATGGGCTAGTTTTTCAAGCACAAGTAGCTTATTTAATTCCAATCTTTGGAATAATATTAGGCTACATATTTTTAAATGAATTAATTACACCAAAAGTTGTAGTAGCAGTTGTTGCTATAATTGTTGGAATTTATTTTGTTAAAAAATCAAATAAAATAAAAATTATTTAAGTTTAGAAATTTCTTTTATGTGAGAAGGTCTTATTTCGCAGCATCCACCTAATATAGTGGCTCCATTTTCTTTAAACTTTTTTGCGTATTCATAAAACTTAGATTCATTTAAATCAGTATTTTTTCCTAAAACTGTATTTGGATTACCTGCATCTCCCCACTGATCTTTAGAGGCAACAGTATAACCTTCTGGTATTTTTTTAAATGCATTTATCTTAAATCCATATGGTATATCTATTTTTTGTAAATCATTAATAACCAACTCATAAGCTTCGGGAGAAATGCAAGCCATAATAATACCTATCCAGTTTTTATTTTTATATTTTTTAAATATATCTATAATTTTTTCACCAGAAGGAAGTTTTCCATTATCTCTTAAATGAATACCTACAAGAACTGGTAAATTATATGATTCAATTGCTTTAAGTGCAAATTCACACTCTAATCCACTGCTCATTACATCAAGATAAAAAAAATCAATTCCATTTTTGAGAAGTTTAGCTTGATCGTAAAAATTTTTTTCTATTAAATTTAGGTCATCTCCTAAATCAGCGCTATAGGTTTGTTTTTGATTAGGCAAACCACCTGCAATTAAAACATTCTTTTTTGATATGTCTCTTGCCTTTTGTGCTAGTTCAACTGCTTTAATATTTATTTTTTCAAAATATTTTTCACAATTATTCTGGATTAATCTATTTTTTCGAGCAGTAAACGTTGTAGTAACTATTACTTCAGCTCCAGCATTTATAAAATCTAAATGAGAGTCGATAACCATTTGATGGCATGTTTCATCAATTAAAGCATGAGCAGACCATAATGTTCCTTTTGGTTTCATTCCTTTATTAAGCAATTCTTGACCCATACCTCCATCTAGAATTCTTGTTTTTTTAAAAAAATTTTTATCCATAAATGTTACATAAATAATTTGTAGGCTATTCTAGTAGCAACAAATAAAACAAGCAATGCTGTAACTAAAGCCAATATACGAGCAGGAAATATTTTTAAATTTAAAAAATTACCTATCTGTCCTCCAATTAAAACAGCTAATAAAAGAAACCAATAATTTTGAATCTCACTTAGAACTACATTTTTTGTTAATTGTCCAATAATTCCAGAAATAGAATTTATTAGTATGAACACTGAAGCCACAGTTACTATATGTTTTGGTTTAGCAGCTTTTATCAAAAAAAGAATTGGACTTAAAAAAATTCCACCACCAATACCTATAATTCCAGAAATAAAACCTAAAACTCCACCTATTAAGATTGAAATTACTATTGGAACTTTTCTGTAACTTTCTTTTTTGTCATCGTAGGATTTAAAATTAAATAATAACAATATTCCAGCTATCACTAAAACTAGAAATAGTAATATTTCAAAAATTTTTTTTTCTATAGGTAGTGATCCACCAATAAAAGCTAAAGGAATAGAACCTATTAAATAAGGTATTAGTAATTTTAAGTTAAGATTTCCTGCTTTTATGTAATTAAAGCAATTACCAGATACAACAATTATATTACAACAAAGTGCAATTATAGGAAAAATATAATAAGGAAGACCCCAAATAAACAAAAATGCTAAATAAGTTGAACCACCTCCAAATCCAACACTTGAATATAATATTGCAGTTACAAAAAATAAAATTGATAATATAATCATTAATATAATTTTGATTTATGAACGTAAATATAGCACTTTTAACTATTACTGATACTAGAACTTTTGAAAACGATAAATCAGGATCGATCCTGGTAAAAAAAATTAAAGAAGCAAAACATAATTTAATTGATAGAAAAATTTGTAAAGACAACAAAAAAGATATCATAAAAATCTTAAAAGATTGGACTAATCAAAAAGATATTGATGTCATCATAACAACTGGAGGAACTGGATTAACTGGTAGAGACATTACTCCCGAAGCAATAGAAGAAATAGCTGATAAACATATACCAGGCTTTGGAGAAATTTTTAGAACAATAAGTTTAAAAACTGTTGGCACATCTGCAATTCAATCAAGAGCTTGTGCCGTTTTAGCAAATGGAAAATATATATTTGCATTACCTGGATCATCAGGTGGTGTAACTGATGCCTGGGACGGCATTTTAAAACATCAATTAGATATTAACCATAAACCTTGTAATTTTGTAGAATTGTTCCCTAGGCTTAAAGAAAAATAATTATTTTTGGTATTTTTTTTTCCATTCAGAGAAAGGCATTCCATAAACATGCTCTCTAGCATCTAAATCGGAAATTTCTATCCCTTTTTTTTCTGCTTCTTCTCTATACCATTTGGATAAACAGTTTCTACAAAAACCAGCTAAGTTCATCAAATCAATATTTTGAACCTCTTTTCTTTCTCTTAGATGATTTAGTAATCGATCAAAAGCAGCAGATTGGAGTTCTTTTTTTGTATTATCGTCCATGTAAATTAATATATATTTATAAAATATTTATGAAACTTATTGGATCATATCAAATTAATTTAGAAAAACAAAAAGTTTGGGAAGCATTAAATGATCCAGATATTTTAAAAAAAACTATTCCAGGCTGTCAAGAATTTAAAAAAAATTCTGAAACAGAGTTTACAGCAACAGCTACTAATAAAATAGGTCCATTTAATGCAAGTTTTACTGGCGATATTGAACTTACAGATTTAGACCCACCTAATAGCTATAAAATTATTGGTTCAGGAAATTCTTTAGTTGGTTTTGCCACTGGAGAAGCATCGGTAAAACTTGAAGATTCAAACGAAGGCACAAAACTCACTTATGTAGTCGAAGCAAAAGTTGGAGGAAAAATAGCTCAAGTTGGCTCACGTTTAATTGATATGACAGCAAAAAAAATGGCTGATATTTTTTTTAAAAAATTTTCAGAGTTAATTTCGAAAAAACCAGATATAGAAAAAACTGAAAAAGTTCTAGATGATAAAATTCAGCATAAAAAAAAGTTAAACAAAATATTTATTTTTTCATCAGTAATAATTATTGTTGCAATTATTATCTATTCCTTAATTTAAATCCCGTATAGGTAGAATTATTTTGGCTTTTTGAGTTGTACATATTATTTTATTATGTTTAACTTAATACAATATTAACGAGGGTTTCATTTGATGAAGAGAGTTACTTTAGAAGTTAATGGAAAAAAAATTGATAAAGAAATTCCCGACCATACAATTTTATCAGTTTTATTAAGAGATATTTTAAATTTAACAGGAACACACATTGGTTGTGATACAAGTCAATGTGGTGCGTGTGTTGTTCATGTAGATGGTAAATCTATTAAAAGTTGTACTGCTTTTGCAGCAGATTTAAGTGGTTCTAAAATTACTACAATTGAAGGCTTAGCAAAAAATGGAAAAATGCATCCAATGCAGGAAGCATTTAAAAAAATGCATGGACTGCAGTGTGGTTTTTGTACGCCGGGTATGGTTATGAGTGCAATAGATTTATTAAAAAATAACAAAAATCCAAGTGATTCAGAGATCAGAGATTGGTTAGAAGGTAATATTTGTAGATGTACGGGATATCAAAATATTGTGGCAGCAGTCAAAGAAGCTGCTTCTAAAATGTAGGAGGATTGAGATATGGCAAGTTTAGTCGGTTCTAGGGTTGAAAGAAAAGAAGATAAAAGATTTTTAACTGGAAAAGGTAGGTATACTGCTGACATAAACATAGCAAACCAAACGTATGCTATATTTATAAGATCTCCACACGCAAGAGCAAAAATTAAAAAAATTGACACTTCAAAAGCTTTAAAAGCATCTGGAGTTGTAGATATTTTAACAGGCGAACATATTGCTCAAGATAAAATTGGTGGTTTAATAGCTGGATGGGCAATTAGAAGCGAAGATGGTTCTGAAATGAAATGTCCTCCAAATCCACCTCTGGCAAAAGATAATGTAAATTTTGTAGGTGATCCGGTAGCAGTTGTTTTTGCAGAAACTTTAGATGAAGCAAAGACAGCAGCTGAATTAGTAAAAGTGGATTATAAAGAATTAAAAGCAGTTGTAAGTTTAGCAGATACAATGAAAAGTGAAGCGATCCACGAAGGTATTGAAAAAAATCTTTGTTATGATTGGTTGCTCGGCGATAGACAGAAAGTTAAAGAAGCTTTTGATAAAGCTGATAAAATAATTAAACTAGATATTACAAATAACAGGCTTATTCCAAACGCAATGGAACCAAGAGCTTGTGTTGTAGATTATAATACGGCCTCTGAAGAGATTACTTGTTACACAACTAGTCAAAATCCACATCTATCAAGATTGATTATGTCTGCATTTGGTGGTGTTACTCCGGAAAATAAATTGAGAGTTATAGCTCCCGATGTAGGTGGAGGGTTTGGTTCAAAAATTAATCTTTATAATGAAGAAATTGTTTGTAGTTGGGCTTCTAAAAAAATTGAAAGACCTATTAAATGGGTTGCTGAAAGAACAGAATCTTTTTTGACTGATACTCATGGAAGAGATCATATTACTCACGCTGAGTTAGCTGTTACAAACGATGGAAAATTTTTAGGTTTTAAAAATGAAACAACTGCAAATTTAGGAGCTTACGCAAGAGTTTTTGGTACAGTAACACCAACATATCTTTTTGGTCCTTGTGCAACAGGTGTTTATGTGATGCCTGCTGCATATTCTAATGTTAAAGCAGTGTATACAAATACAGCTCCAGTAGATGCTTATCGAGGTGCAGGAAGACCCGAGGCTACTTATACTATTGAAAGAATAGTAGATAAGGCAGCTATAGAACTTGGTATGGACCCAATTGAAATAAGAATGAAAAATTTTCCAACTGAGTTTCCATTTAAACAAACTTTAGTTCATCAAGTTGATTCTGGTGATTATGTGGCTGGTCTAGAAAAAGCAAAACAAATGTCTGATTACGATGGTTTTGCAGCTAGAAGAAAAGATTCAGAGTCAAGAGGAAAACTTAGAGGTATAGGTGTTACAACTTATTTTGAGGCATGTGGCATTGCACCTTCTCCAGTAGTTATGATGCTTGGATGTGGTGTTGGTTTATGGGAATCTGCCGAGGTAAGATTTAATCCAACAGGACAGGTAACAGTTTATACCGGTTCTCATAGCCATGGTCAAAGTCATGATACAACATTTGCACAAATTGCTGCAGATGAACTAGGTGTTCCATTTGAAAATATTGATGTTGTACATGGTGATACCGACAAAGGAACTTTTGGAATGGGGACATATGGATCACGATCATTAACTGTTGGAGGAATAGCAATAATTAATGCGTGTAAAAAAATAATTACAAAAGCAAAAAAAGTTGCAGCAAAAATGCTTGAAGCCAGTGAAGATGAAGTTGAATTTAAGGATGGAGAATTTGTAGTAGCAAAATCAAATAAGAAAAAAACAATAGGGGAAGTTGCTTTTGCCTGTTATTTACCAGGTGTTAGAGATGAGGTTAAATCACCACTTCCTGAAGGTGAAGAACCAGGTTTAAAAGAATCCGCATTTTTTGACCCAGCAAATTTCTCCTTCCCTGCAGGATCTCATATTGCGGAAGTAGAAATTAATCCTGAAACGGGAGAAGTAAAATTAGATAAATATACTGCAGTAGATGACTTCGGCACAATTGTTAATCCAACAATTGTTGAGGGACAAGTACACGGTGGAATAGCCCAAGGAGTTGGACAAGCTCTAACAGAAAATGCAGAATATAATGAAGATGGACAACTTATAACAGCTTCTTATATGGATTATACAATGCCAAGAGCTGATGACTTTCCAGAGTTTCAATTAGGATTTACTTGCACGAAAGCTACAACAAATCCTTTAGGCGTGAAAGGATGTGGTGAAGCAGGTTCAATAGCAGCACCACCAACAATAATGAATGCTGTTATCAACGCATTAGATGGACAAGAAATATCTATGCCAGCTACAGCAGAAAAAGTTTGGAAAGCTTGTAAAGAGTTAAAAAAATCAAATGCTAAGGCTGCTTAAGGAGAAAAATGAAAACATTTAACTATCATTCAGCAAAAGAAGTAAAAGAAGCATCGAAATTAGCATCTTCAAATTCTGCTTTTTTAGCAGGAGGCATGACAACAATTCCTTCAATGAAATTAGGATTAGCAACTTATAAAGATTTAATTGATATAAAAGGGATAAAAAAACTTTCAGGAATTAAAGCAAGCGGTAAGACTATTAAAATTGGTGCCACAACAAAACATGTAGAGGTTGCCAAATCCAAAGAAATTAAAAAAGCAATCCCATCTCTAGCAGCATTAGCAGAAGGAATTGGAGATCCTCAAGTAAGAAACAGAGGAACTATTGGTGGATCAATTGCAAACAATGATCCAGCGGCCGACTATCCGTCTGCATGTATTGCATTAAATGCTATCATTCATACTAACAGTAGAAAAATAGATGCCGAAAAGTTTTTTAAAGGAATGTTTGAAACTTCTCTTAAAAATGGAGAAATAATAGAAGCAATTGAATTTGAAATTCCACAAAAATCAAATTATCAAAAACTTCCAAACCCAGCTTCAAGATATGCCGTAGTTGGAGTATATGTTGCTAAATATAAAAGAGGAGTTAATGTTGCAGTAACTGGAGCAAAATCGTGCGTATACAATGCTAAAGATTTAGCAGGCGCATTGTCTAAAAATTTTTCATCATCTGCAATTAATAACGTAAAAATAACATCTTCAGGCATGAATTCTGATATACATGCTTCGGCTAATTACAGAGCAAATATGGTTAAAACTTTTGCTCAAAAAGCCGTTGACGCTTGCTAATTAATTCTTTCAGTATTACCTTTACATCTAATGAAAAATTCATTTGATGAAAAGATTCTTGAAGAAGCAAATGATTGGATAAAAGCTAATCAAAAAGTAGTTCTTGCAACGGTAATTCAAACATGGGGGTCTTCACCAAGACCTACAGGCAGTCGAATGATTGTCAATGAAAAAGGTGATTTTTCTGGGTCTGTTTCAGGTGGATGTGTAGAGACTGCAGTAGTTAGAGAATGTATTGGAATTATAAAAAACAAAAAATCATTTAAAAAGATTGAATTTAAAGTTTCAAATGAAAGTGCCTGGGAAGTTGGACTTGCATGTGGTGGAGAAATCGCAGTTTATTTAGAACATATAAATTAAAATATATGATTGAAAGGCATAAAAAATATATAAATTGGTGGAAAAATTTTTTAAAAGTTTCTGATTATGGATTGCTTTGGATATCTTTTATAAAAGGCCTAATTATCGGATTGCTAATTTATCATTTCTTTATTATTTAATGAAAAAACAATTACTTGATCAAATTATAAAAAAAAAAGAAAATAAAAATGAATTTGCAATTATTACTAATATCGCAAATGGAGAAAGTTGTATTTTTGAAAAAAACAAACCTTTGGATAAAAATTTTGAGAAATATTTAGATCAAATAAATAATTTTTTTAACAAAAAGAAAAATGGAATAATAGAAAACACTGATATATTTGTAGAAACATATGTAAGACCCATTAAAGTCATAATTGTAGGTGCAGTACATATTGCGCAATATCTTGTTGATTATGCAAAAAGTTTAAATTTTGAAATATCAATAATTGATCCAAGAGGGTACTTTGCAAGCGAACAAAGATTTCCAAATGTAAAAATTATAAACAAATGGCCAGACGAAGCTTTTAAAGAAATTGAAACTAATGAAAATTCAGCATTAATAGCTTTAACACATGATCCAAAAATTGATGATCCAGCTTTACAACATGCATTAAAAAAGAAATTTTATTATATTGGAGCTCTAGGAAGTAAAAAAACACATGAAAATAGATGTAAAAGATTAAAAGAAACAGGATTTTCTGAAAAAGAAATTAATTTGATAGATGGACCTATTGGAATAAAACTAGGAGGAAAATCTGCACCTGAAATAGCATTATCAATAATTGCACAACTAGTTTCAAAAACTCACAATAAAAAATGAAAAAATTTGTTAAGTATTCTTTATATGGTTTAACTTATGTAATTGTAATTTTTTTTCTTGCAGTAATGTTTATTGTTACAGCTAAAGCTGATCTAGTTAAACCTAATAATGGAATAAAACCTTATCAAGTTGTTAAAATTCAATTAACAGGATTAATGAACAATGACATTCCAAATAAGAATAGCGGAATTGAACAGACATGGGAGTTTGCCCATCCTTCAAACAAAAAATATACAGGTCCACTTTCTAAATTTGTCAATTTATTAAAAAGTGAAAGTTATAATATGCTATTAAATCATTTAGAAAGTGAAATTATTGAAGTTTTTAAAACCAATGATAAATATGGTTTTGAAGTAATAGTTTTAGGAAATGATAAAAACTATTATAAATTTCAATGGATTGTGGAAAAGTATTATAATGATGGGCCTTTAAAAGACTGCTGGTTGACTACTTCAGTTTCTAGTCCTGTTTCTCTAGAGTCTTCTATTTGATGAGGGCAAAATTAATCTTTCATTATTTATAAAATCTAGTAGGAATCGTTTTCATGAAATCTAAAGCTAAAGTAGTAGTTGTTGGTGGCGGTGCCGTAGGAGTTAGTGCTCTTTATCATTTAGCAAAAAAAGGCTGGTCAGATGTAGTGCTTGTTGAGAGAAAAGAATTAACTTCAGGATCTACATGGCATGCTGCTGGATTACTTCCTTTATTTAATATGAGTTACTCAGTTGGACAACTCCATAAATATGCAGTCAATCTTTATAAAACATTAGAAGAAGAAACAGGAAAAAATGTTGGCTTTAGCGTTGTATCTAATATCAGATTAGCAAGCACTAAAGACAGAATGGATGAGTATCACCAATATGCAGGAGTTGCTCAAACAATTGGCGTTGATGTAAAATTTTTAAAACCAGAGCAAGTAAAAGAAATTTGGCCTTTGTGTAATATAGAAGGTTTAATTGGTGCAATTCAACATCCAGAAGACGGATACATTCAACCAGCTGATTTAACACAAGCTTTAGCAACAGGTGCAAGAAATAAAGGTGCAGAGATTTATAGAAACACAACGGTTGTTGGTATTAAACAAACAAAAAATGGTTGGGTGGTTGAAACAGACAAAGGCTCAATTGAGTGTGAGCATGTAATTTCATGTTCAGGAAATTTTGCAAGAAAAACAGGAGAAATGGTTGGATTAGAAATTCCAGTTATTCCTGTTGAACATCAATATATTGTAACAGAACCTCATCCAGAAATTCAAAAACGAAAAAAAGATGGTTTACCAGAAATGGGAGTACTTAGAGATAGCGATGGCCGCTGGTATATGAGAGAAGAGGCAGGAGGTTTAATATTAGGACCTTATGAAGATGGAGCTCCATGTTGTTATGTAGATGGACCTTCAAAAGATTCCGAATACGAATTGTTCCAAGAAGATTTAGAAAGACTAGCTCCTCACATTGAAGGAGCAATTCGTCGTGTTCCTGCTTTTGGTGAAGTTGGAGTTAAAAAAGTTTACAATGGTGCAATTTGTTACACGCCAGATGGAAACCCAATTGTTGGTCCTGCTTGGGGATTAAAAAACTTTTGGATAAACGAAGGTCATAGTTTTGGCATTACTGCAGCAGGTGGTGCTGGCTGGCAACTTGCAGAGTGGATTATAGATGGTGAACCGACTGTAGATATGCTTGGTGTTGAACCAAGAAGATTTGGAGATTATGCATCAAAATCTTATTTAATTGAAAAAAATGAAGAAGCTTATCGAAATGTATTTGTTATTCATTATCCAGATGAAGAAAGACCAGCCGCAAGACCATTAAGACAAGCACCATGTTATGATAGAATGAAAAGTTTAGGTGCAGTATTTGGACAAAAATTTGGATGGGAAAGAGCAAATTTCTTTGCAACAGATGGCATGGAACAAAAAGATGATTGGTCATTTAGAAGATCAAACTGGTTTAAGGCTATGGAGAAAGAATGCAAGAATGTTAAAGAAAATGTAGGTCTTTTAGATATGACCGCTTTTGCAAAATGTAGAATTAAAGGTCCAAAAGCAGAAGAATTTTTAGACAATTTAGTAGCAAACAAACTTCCTAAAAAAATTGGAAGAATTAATTTATGTCACGCTCTTAATACAAAAGGCGGGGTACATTCAGAATTTACAATAATGAGAGAAGCTGAAGATAGTTTCTATTTGGTTTCTGCAGGAGCGTTTCAAAGATTAGATCACGATTGGATAATTAAATGGATGCCAAATGATGGATCCGTACAATTTGAAAATCTTACAAATTCTACAGGAGTTTTAGTTGTTTCCGGTCCAAAAGCTCGAGACTTAATGAAAAAAGTTTCAAAAGATGATTTTTCTAATGAGAATTTCAAATGGTTAAGTTCTAAAAAAGTAGATATTGGTTATGCTCCATGTACAGCTATGAGAGTAAATTTTGTTGGTGAATTAGGGTGGGAGCTTCATCATCCAATTGAGTATCAGAACCACATTTTTGATAAGTTGATGGAAAATGGAAAAGAGTTAGGTCTAAAACCATTTGGAATTAGAGCAATGAATAGTTTGCGAGTTGAAAAATCTTACAAACTTGTAGGCACTGAGTTATCAATAGAATATTCACCTTATGAGTCTGGACTAGATAGATTTATACATCCAAACAAGGGAAAATTTATTGGCTTAGAAGCATTAAATAAATGGAGAGAAAAAGGTTTTCAAAACAAATTAGTAACTATGGAAGTACAAAGTATAACTGATGCTGATGTTCTTGGAAATAATCCGATTTATGAAAATGGAAAAGTTGTTGGAAGAGCAACAGGCGGAGATTTTGGTTTTAGATTAAATAAATCAATAGCTTTAGGCATGGTTAAACCAGAACTTGCGACAACTGGACAAAAATTAAAAATTGATATTTTGGGAAAAATGCATGACGCTACGATTTTAGATGAAAGTCCATACGACCCAGAAAATAAACTTTTAAGATCATAATGAAAAAAATAATTTTAATATTAATAACAATTTTCTTCACGTCAAATGTATATGCCCATTCTACAAAAAATTATAAATTTGACCTCAAAGCAAATTGTACGAAAAAAAAATCTACACTCAAATGGGTTTCAAAAAATAAAAATACCAAAGGTGGTGAGCTAATAAGATTTCAGTCTTACACTGGTTTTGACCAAAGAACCGTTCTTATTGGTGCTCACAAAAATAACCCAATTGAAATAACAGGATATCTACAATTACCAAAAGGTTCAGATAAAGTGCCAATAGTTATTTGGACACATAGCAGTGGTGGTCCTAAAGAATATGTATGGAATCAATTTATCTATCATGGCACTAAAAACCTTTTAGAAGCAGGAATAGGAGTAATGTATGTAGATAATTTTTGTCATAGAGGTGCAAGAGAAACTTGGAGAGATCAATCGAAAGTTCCACTTATTAATGGAGCGATAGATGCTATTATGGCTTATAAATTATTACAATCTCATTCAAGATCTAATGGTAAATTTGGAATTACTGGACATTCAAGAGGTGGGAACAACAGTCTTTATGTAGCAGATGTAAAATTTACATCTTTGTTTTTGGAAGGTACTAGGGGATTTGATGCAATATTACCTGAGGCAGCAGAATGTAAGCTTGCAGGTTTCTTTGATAAGCCAGAACTAACATCAAATTCTAAATTACTTTATGTTCATGGTGCAGCAGATGACTATACATTGCCAAATCATTGCGAAGATTATGTAAAAAAAATTAAATCTGAACCTGATAAAGTTGAGATTGATTTAAAAAAAGGTTGGTATCATGGATTCCATTTCGATCAAAAACCTAAAAGATATCAAGCAATGACAGTTCATAATTGTCCCGCTTTTTTTGTTGATAATGATGGTTTTGTTGTTGGAAATGAATGGCCTGATATGGTGTTAACTAAACATAAACTTTTTCCATCTATGGATGCTTTTTATGAAGCCGCGCAAGTTGAACCAAAAAAATTATGGAAAAAAACATTTAAAATTTTAAAAAAAGAAAAATGTCTTGAAAGAGGAGTTACAGTTGGCGGGGGCCACATGGATGAATATATGCCTCAGTTCATCAACTTCTTTAAAGAAAATTTATTATAAATGAAAATATTAGTCGCTGTTAAAAGAGTTATTGATTACAACGTTCAAATTAGAGTTAAAGAAGATGGAACTGGAATCGTTACCGAAAATGTTAAAATGTCAACCAATCCACCAGATGATAATGCTATTGAAGAGGCAGTAAAGATTAAAGAAACAGGAAAAGCTACAGAAGTTGTTGCAATTACAATCGGTGAGGAAAAAGCACAAGAAACAGTAAGAAAAGCTTTAGCGGTAGGTGCAGATAGAGGTATTCATGTAAAAGCAGAAGGAATTGTAGAACCTTTAGTTGTTGCAAAAATTTTACAAAAAATTGTTGATAAAGAAAAACCAGACCTAGTATTTATGGGCAAACAAGCAATTGATGACGATTGTAATCAAACAGGTCAAATGCTTGCAGCATTATTAAACTGGCCACAAGCAACTTTTGCATCAAAAATTGGAATTAAAGATAAAGTATTAGAAGTTGTAAGAGAAGTAGATGAGGGATTAGAAACTATTGAAGTTGTTATTCCAGCAATTGTAACTTGTGATCTAAGGCTAAATGAACCAAGATATGCATCATTACCTAATATAATGAAAGCTAAAAAGAAGCCAATAGAACAATTAAATGCTTCAGATTTAGGCGTTGATACAAAATCAAGAATTGAACAAATTAAAGTTGAAGAACCTCCAAAAAGAAAATCAGGAATTAAAGTAGCTAATGTAGCTGAACTAGTCCAAAAACTTAAAAATGAAGCAAAGGTTATATAATGTCAGTTTTATTAATAGCAGAACACAACAATAAAGAATTAAGACCTTTTACTTTTAATGCTGTTACTGCAGCATCTAAAATTGACTCTGATCTTCACGTATTAGTAGCTGGACATAACTGTGCTGATGTTGCTAAAGCAGTTTCAGAAATATCATTAGTTAAAAAAGTTTTACAAGTAGAAGCTGAACATTATGAAAACTTTCTTCCAGAAAACTTTGCAACATTAGTAGTTAAAGTTTCTAAAAATTATTCACATATTATTAGTTCAGCAAATACATTTGGAAAAAATTTAATGCCAAGAGTATCAGCTCTTTTAAATATTTCACAAGTTAGCGATATTATAAAAGTAATATCTCCTGATACATTTGTAAGACCAATTTACGCAGGTAATGCTTTTGCAACGGTAAAAAGCACTGATGAAAAAAAATGCATAACTATAAGACCAACATCTTTTGATGCAGCTCCAACTTCTGGAGGATCTGCAACGATAGAAAAAATTGACGGAACAGAGGCGTCTAATATTTCTAAGTTTATAAAAAGAGAAGAAGTCAAATCAGATAGACCAGAGCTTGGTACAGCAAGAATTGTTATATCGGGTGGTCGAGGTATGCAAAGTGGAGATAATTTCAAATTAATTACTGCTATTGCAGATAAATTGAAAGCGGCAATTGGTGCATCAAGAGCAGCAGTTGATGCTGGTTACATAACAAATGACCATCAAGTTGGTCAAACTGGGAAAGTAGTTGTACCTGATTTATATATTGCAGTTGGAATTTCAGGAGCAATCCAACATCTTGCTGGAATGAAAGAAAGTAAAGTAATAGTTGCAATCAATAAAGATGGTGAAGCTCCAATATTTAGTGTGGCTGATTATGGTCTAGAGGCAGACTTGTTTGAAGCACTTCCTCAATTCTTGGAAGAATTGAATAAATTAAATACTATACAAAAATAACAAATACTGTAAAAAAATAACATATGTCCAGAGAAGTAATGGAATATGATGTTGTAATTGTAGGAGGTGGCCCATCAGGTTTAGCTACCGCAATTAAACTAAAACAGTTAGATGCAAATTTAAATGTTTGTTTGCTTGAAAAAGCTTCTGAGATTGGAGCTCATATTTTAAGTGGCAATGTATTTGAAACAAGAGCTCTAGATGAGCTTATTCCAAATTGGAAAGAATTAAACTCACCGATTAAAACAAAAGTTTCAAAGGAAAAATTCTTATTTTTAGGCAAAAAAAAATCATTAAGTTGGCCAACATGGTTACTGCCTTCTGTTCAAAAAAATCATAACAATTATATTATTAGTTTAGCAAATTTATGTAGATGGCTAGGAGAACAAGCCGAAGCATTAGGTGTTGAAATTTTTCCAGGTTTTCCAGCGAGTGAAGTAATTTACGATGAAAATGGTGCCGTTAAAGGAATAGCAACACAAGATATGGGCATTGATAAACAGGGAAATAAAAAAGATAGCTTTGAATCTGGCATGGAATTACATGCAAAAGTAACTGTTTTTGCGGAAGGCTGTAGAGGCCATTTAGGAAAACAGTTAATTAAAAAATTTGACTTAAATAAAGGTAAAGACCCTCAACAATATGGAATTGGCTTTAAAGAAATTTGGGAAATTAATGAAAAAAACCATGAAAAAGGTCTAGTTATGCATACAGCAGGATGGCCTTTAGATAACAATACTTATGGTGGAAGTTTTATGTACCACGCTGAAAACAAGCAAGTTTTTTTAGGTTATGTAATCGGTTTAGATTATAAAAATCCATATCTTTCTCCTTTTGATGAATTTCAAAGATTTAAAACTCATCCTGCAATTAAAAAAATTATTGAAGGTGGAAAAAGAATTTCTTTTGGAGCAAGAGCTTTAATTGAAGGTGGATTACAAAGTTTGCCTAAAATGTTTATGCCAGGTGCATTATTAATTGGTTGTGATGCTGGAACTTTAAATATGCCTAAAATTAAAGGATCACACACTGCCATGAAAAGTGGAATGATTGCAGCAGAAACAATTGTAGAGAATTTAAAAGATAATAAAGATTTATCTATTTATGAAGATAAATTTAAAAAAAGTTGGGTTTATGAAGAGCTTTATAGAGCAAGAAATGTTAAACCAAGTTTTAATTGGGGTTTAATTTTTGGAATTATATTTACAGGCATAGATCAAATTTTATTTAGAGGAAAATTACCTTTAACACTTAGACATAAACATGCTGATCATGAAACATTAAGATCAGCAAGTGAAACAAAAAAAATTGATTATCCAAAACCAGATAATGTGATTACTTTTGATAAAACAAGTTCTGTATATTTAACTGGAACTAATCATACAGACAATCAACCTGTTCACTTACAGCTTAAGGATCCAAATTTACCAATCAGTTATACTTTAGAAAAATTTGATGAACCTGCACAAAGATATTGTCCAGTGGGTGTTTATGAAGTTCAAATAGAAAATGATAAACCAAAATTTATAATCAATTCTCAAAACTGTATTCATTGTAAAACATGTGATATTAAGGAGCCATCACAAAATATTAATTGGGTTACCCCAGAAGGTGGCGGTGGACCTAAATATGGAAATATGTAGTTAAGACAAATCGATTGCAAACTTTTTGAGCTGCTCGATTGGGATTAATTTTAGAGTTTTTTCATGAGTTCTTTTTACATAGACTGAGCATGCTTTTCCAGCCTCTAATGATCTAGCAAAAGAACTTGCACAAACACACCAGTTATCTCCATCTTTTAATCCAGGAAAACCATATTCTGGATGTGGTGTGATTAAATCATTACCGTCTTGTTTGCACCATTCTAAAAATTCATTATTTACTTTCGCACAAA
>CACLNK010000023.1 GCA_902608305.1 uncultured Pelagibacteraceae bacterium
TAGGTGAATTTTAGACACTGATGTAACTTTAAATTTTATATTGTTTAATGATTTAAAATAAATGAAAACTTCCTATAAAAATTATATTCAATCGCTAAGAGCGTTTTCAGTTTTAATAGTATTTTTTTATCATTTAAATTTAGATATTTTTTCCAAAGGTTATCTTGGTGTAGATATATTTTTTGTTATATCTGGATATGTTATTTCACAAAGAATTTACAAAGATTATCTAGTAAATAATAAAATACTTATTAAAGATTTCTTTATTCGTAGATTAAAAAGAATTTTCCCAGTATTGATTTTTGTTATTTTAACAACTTTAATAATTTATATAATATTTGGACCAGTTGATTTTTTAAAAAAAAATTTTGATACAAGTTTTTTTTCAATTTTGGGTGTTTCTAATATTTATTTTTTATTACATAAAAAAGATTATTTTGATACGGTTTTTGATGATCCTTTAGGGCACACTTGGTCCCTTGGTGTTGAAGAGCAATTTTATATTATTTATCCTTTACTACTATATTTGTTTTTTACAAATATTAAATTTGAAAAAGAAAAGAAAGTTAGTTTTATTTTTTTAATTGTAATTATTACTTTAATAATTGTAACTTTTTATTTTTCAAAAATTAATCCTTTATTAGTTTTTTATTTTCCTATATTTAGATTTTGGGAATTTTTAGCTGGTTGCATTTTGTTTTTTATTTCGGTTAAATTTAATGTAAATAGAAACAATCTAATAAGTTCTTTTTGCTTTATTATAGTATTAGTAATATTGTTTTTTGACCTACCAGAAACATATATATCATATGTATTAATAAATTTATTAGTAGTGATTTTCTCTTCTTTGTTTATTTTTTTTTATAATGAAAATATTTTTAATAAAATTGCTTTTGAAAACAAGATTGCAATATTTATTGGAAATATTTCTTATTCGCTCTATCTTTGGCATTTGCCTGTAATTTATTTTATCGATCTTTATTACGGAAATTATATAAAAAATTTAATAAGCCTTCCAATAAGCATACTTTTATCTATCTTTACTTATCATTTTATTGAAAAAAAATTTCGATACTATAATTTTAAAATTAATACTAAATTATTTTACAAAGTTACTATTTTTTTAGTTTTTTCTACTCTTTTTTTTATATTTTATGTTGTTAGTCAAAAAAGTTACAATAGCCACACAAAATTATTAATTAAAAATTCAGTAGAAAAAATTAATTATTTAGAACAAAAATTAAATTATTCAGAACGTACAAATTTTTACAAAATAAAAATCAATGATCACGAAATATATAGATTTTGCACACAAAATAGTAAAGAGTACAAATTAAATAGATTTAATCTTAGATCTGAGTGTATGAAAAACAATAATCAAAAAATTCTTTTTTATTCTGAAGGAAATAGTCAAATGGCTCAATTTGTGCCACTTTTATACAACTCAAATTTTATAGAAAATATTTATTATGAACATAAAAAGGAGCCAATTAACAAAATAATTTCTTTTCAAAAAATAAATAAGCTTCTAATGAATTTTAAAAAAATTGTATATGTAATAAATATAAACGACATTGAAGAATTTAAATACTTAAAAAAAAATTTAGATAAATTTAAAGATAGTATAAATATACTTGTAATAGGTCCAATTCCTTATATTAACAAAGATATTGATCCATTAAAATGTTTTATCAGACAAGTAAGTTGCACATTCAATACTCAATACGATATAGAAATTCGAAAATTAAATGATTTTTATGAAGAAGTGAATAAATTAACAGCAATTTCAAAAAAAATAATATTTTATAATCCATACAAGGTAATTTGTCCTGAAAAAATTTGCTACGCATATAACCACCAAAAAAAAATTTTAATTTATAGAGATAAAAATCATATAACCCAAGAGGCTTCAAAACTTTTAGGCAATGATTTTAATATATTTTTAAAAAACAATTTAAATTAAAACTAGTAAACATAAAAAATTTTAATGACAAGAATTAATATTTACTTAAAGTTTTTTTTTAAACAAAATTTCAGTGTGATTTTTTTCAGGTGAAGCAGTAGGATAAAAATTTTTTTCATTAAGCCAATTGACCAATTCATTCCACAAAACACCCCCATCATAATATTTTACCTTGCTTACTTCTACAGAAATTGAATTGCATGATTTTAATGCATCTTCAGCTCCTTTAAAAAATAATAATTCAGACCCCTGCAAATCAACTATCCAATGGTTATATTCATTAGGTAAAATATTATTTTTTTTTAAAATAGTATCTAATTTAAACATTATTAATTTTATTTTTTTTTTCATATATATTTTACGTTTATCCCAGCCTTTTTCTATAACTTCGTTGCTAAACTGAAATAGAGAGGAGCTAGCTGCGTCATTGCTTGAAATAAAAAATTCTTTTACTACATTATCTTGATCTCCCAACAAAACATGAAATGCTTTTTGATCACCATAGAAATATAAATTATCTTCCAATTGATTAAAAATATGAGGAACTGCTTCAAACCAAATAACTTTTTTTCCAAACCAATTGTATACTTCCGCTTCTGTTCCTTTGTGAGCACCCATATGCATTATGCCATTTGACTTGTTCATACAATCCAACGTTTCTAAATTAACCTTGCCATAAGGGTTAGGTTTATAAGGCGGGCCTATTCTGATTAATTTAAAACCCAAGGGTCTTAATATTTTCTTAATTATTCTTTTTAAAATATATAACATTTATTTATTGAATTATTTTTAATATATTCTTTTTAAGCATAAATTGTATATTTTATATGCTATAATAAAAAATTAATCTTTCAAATAAATGAAAAAAAATATACAAGCCAAATTTTGGTCAGGAGATTTTGGAAATAGCTATATAAAAAGAAATAAATCAAATAAAATAACAAATAGTAATAATTTTTTATTTAAAAAAATATTAAAAAATATTTCTTTTTCATCTGTTATAGAGTTTGGTTCAAATATTGGTAATAATATTGTTGCATTAAATAGGTTAATAAAGAAACCAAAAAAAATTTGTGTCATTGAAATAAACACTAAAGCATGTGATATTTTAAGAAAAAGATTTTCTAATATTGAAATTATAAATTCAAATATTACTGAATATAGAGCAAATAAAAAATATGATTTAGTATTATCTAAAGGTTTTTTGATACATATAAACCCTAAAGAATTAAACTTGATTTATAAAAAAATTTATGAATCTTCAAAAAAATATATCTTATTATGTGAATACTACAGCACAAAACCAAAAAAAGAAGTTTATAGAAATCATAAAGACAAGTTATTTAAAAGAGATTTTGCTGGTGAATTATTGAAAAAGTATAAAAATTTAAAATTATTAAATTATGGATTCACCTATCATTTAGATAAATTTCCTCAAGACGATTTAAATTGGTTTTTAATTAAAAAAAATTAATTTCTTATTGGAAAATCTTTAATTAAAGATTTTTTTACAAGGGATGGAGTAATTTCTGTAAATAAAAAAATACTTGAAGCACAACCGGCCATTATATTTTTATATGTAAAAAGTTTTTTAAAATCTTCTATAGAAGAAGCACCACCATTAAATAGAGTAGGTTTTTCTAAATATTTGTAAATATTATCAAGCATATTAAAATCATATCCCTTCATTGTTCCTTCATGGTTTACAGAAGTGATTAATAATTCTCCAATTCTTTCTTTTTGTATTTCTTTTAACCATTCAATTACGTTTAATTTATTAGGTTTTTCTTTAGAAAAAATTTTTAATTTATTATTATCACTTATAATATCAATTGCTGCAATAATACTTTGGCTTCCAAATTCATTTGAGACATCGTGAATAAAATTTTTATTTTTTAGAAAAGAATTATTTATAATTACTTTATCTATACCTATTTTTAATAATTTTTGAATTTCTTGAACATCTTTTATTCCACCACCATATGAAACTGGCATATTACATTCCGAAATAAGTTCTTTTAGTAAAAATAGATCAATTTGATTTCTATTTCTTGATGAATTTAAATCAATAATACAAAGTTCATCTGTGTCTCTTTTATTAAATACTTTGATTGACTGAATAATGTTTCCAACAATTCTATCATTATTAAAATTTTTAGTTTTTATTAAAAGATTATTATCAAATAAAAGAATAGGAATAATTCTTTTTTTTAACATTTAAGATCCAAAAAATTCTTTATTATTTGTGTGCCAGCAATCATGCTTTTTTCAGGGTGAAACTGAACACCAAAAATCATTTTTTTTTGTATTGAAGTTATAATTTTTGAATTATCGGAAAGTTTAGAAGTTATATTCTTTTCTAGTTCTGGTGAACAATAATAACTGTGATTAAAATAAAGATCTTTATTCTTGTCAATATATTTAAATATATTTGCATCATTAATTATTTTAATATTGTTCCACCCATTATGAGGACATGAAAGATCTTTACTATCAATTTTTTTTACCTTTCCTTTTAAAATTTTCATACCTACTGTTTTTGGTGATTCTTCACTTTCTTCAAAGAGTATTTGCATTCCAATACATACTCCAAGATATGGTATATCTTTTTCTATGAGTTCAATTAATTTATAAAAAAAATTTTTTTTTTTTAAATTTGAAACTACACGACCAAAATTGCCTATGCCAGGAAATATAATTTTACTTATATTGTCAAAATTAATTGTTTTATCACTTGAAAGAACAAACTTTTTATTCAAATCATTTAATAATCTCATCCAAGTTCCCAAGTTAGATGTTTCTGTATCGATTATTAAAATCATTTAAAATTTTTAATTGGTGAAAAACCTTCTTTTATAAGTTCACCCTCATTATTGCATTTAAATAATTTTTTGTTAGTGAATTTATCACAAGTTTTTAGGAAATCATCCATATTTAAATCAATATCACCTATAATGTCTTCTAATTTTTTTCCTAAATATGTAGTAGGAAAATTACCATCATGCGCATTAATTTTTTGCAAAGCTTCTTCTTTTGAAATAATTTTTCTTCGGTATAAATTATTCATTATATCTGTTGTCCTACCAAATCCATATTTTAAATATTTAAAATAATCATGAATTCCCGTTTGATAATTGTCTAAATTTTCATAACTGACACCAGTTCCCTCAACAATTCCATTATAAAATTTAAATCCTTTTTTTTTAGACTCTATTGCATTACGATGGCCATCCCATGGAAAAAAATAACCAAAAAATAAACTCTCAATTTTACTATTAAATACTTCTTCTTTATTGGGATATTTATAAATTGTTAAATCATCTTCATTGAAATCATAATGCTCTACTAAATCAGTTAACCTTAAACCTAGTAGTCCGCCAAATTCTTCTAACCATCCTCTATTTAATGTTGTATTTTCCAAACTTTCTGTGGGACCACCATACTCATTTTGAGGATTTTCTCCCCAAATAATTAGTTTAATATTAAATTTAAGAGCAATTTTAATTGGAAATGTAAAAATCGATATATGTTCCGGCCAAGAAATATCACCAATTTCTTGTAAACATAATTTATTTAATTTTTTTCTAATATTTGAGTTAGGAGAAAGTTCAATCATTTCAACCCCAAGATTTTTTATATTTTCAAGATTTTGTGTGCCCAGAGGAGTTAATGAGCAAGTTCGTGAATTTACACACAAAATTTTTAAACCATATTCAAGCGCCTTGATTACTTGATAAGTACTATCTTTTCCACCGCTAACAGGCACAATACAATCAAAGTCAGAACTTCTATTTTTTTTTATTTTTTTTACTATATTTAAAAATTCTTTTTCTCTATTTTTCCAATTAATTTGATTTCTTTTTTTAAAAGAAATACAAGCATTGCAAATACCCTCATCATTAAAAGATAGATCAGGCTTTGTATTTGGATAGAAACAATTTTTACAATAATTCATAATAGCATTAATATTTTTTTTACTTATAATAGGGAAGCAGATATATATATACAAATAAAAATGCAGATAGCACTAAAGCAATAGATATAAAAATCCTATGAACATAAAAATAAAGTTAAAAAAATATAAAAAGAAGACTTTTCTGAAAGATTTCGAGGCATTGAGTTTATTAAGTTATGACAATTTTTTAGCGAACAGTAGCTTTGATAGAGTTCAAAAGATTATATCAAAGTATGAACTTTTCAAAATGTCACAAAATATTCCAGGAGATATTGTTGAATGTGGAGTTCACAAAGGAAGTGGAATTTATCTTTATGCAAAATTACTGAAACTCTTTAAACCTCATTCTTTGTCGAAAATTGTAGGCTTTGATTTTTTTGGAAAAGAACAAATAATAAAAAATAGATATAAATTAGATTACACTTGTAATAAGTTTCATAAAGGAAATGGATCAAATATAAATATAATTAAAAAAAATTTAAAACAGTTTGGTATTACTAATATAAAATTGATACCTGGAGATGTTTGTGAAACTACAAAAAAATATGTAAAAAAAAATATTGGTTTTAGAATTTCATTACTAGTTCTAGATGTTGACAACTATGAAGGTACTTTGGCCTGCTTACAAAATTTATATCCTTATGTGACCAAAGGAGGTCTAATAGTTTTTGATGAATATGCTTTAGAAACATATGGGGAGTCAGATGCAGTCGATGAATTTTTAAAAGATAAAAAAATTAAACTTAAAACAATACCATGGTGCTCTACACCTACCGCCTATGCAATAAAAAAATAAAAGATGCTAAATAAAGCGAAAGTTTCTAATTATAAGAGTATTATAAATTTTGAACATTCTAAAAGAGGTGATTTTGATAATTTATATTATAATCCCACATTTAAATCTTCAGCAATTTTTTTTGTTTTAGTTGACAAATATATTAATACCAAAATTAGTTTTTTGAATTACTGGAAAATAAAAAATCATAACAAAGATATTTCATGCCAGATTACAATAAGAAAAAATGATGGTGACAAAATATTAAGAAAATTTTTTAAAGTTAAATTGAATACTTACATGATTTCCTTAAAAGATTTGTTAAATGAAAATTTAAAAATAACAAAGTTTACTGGTTCCATCGAAGTAGAATTATTTTCAAGTTTAGATTTAAAATATTCCTTTCCAGCCATTGATGCTATTTATGAAACAAAACAAGGAATATCTTTAGTTCATAGCAATCAAAGAGTCTTCGATAGTATGCAAGATAACTTGCAGAATAAAAGTATTAATCAAATTCAAACAGGATTTGATATTTATTTAGATAATAAATTAGAAACTTTTATAGCGGCCATAAATGGTCCATTAGCACTTAATAATCAAAAAATGAAAATTGATTTTTTTAATTATAATGGTCAAAAATTTACAACATCAAATTTTTTTAAATCAATTAAAGCTTATGAAATTATTAATTTTAATCTTAAAAGCTTTAAAAAACTAAAAAATTTTTTAAGTGGCAAAAGAGGTTATTGCAAAATAGACTTACCAACAAAAAATATATTTAATAGAGTAATAGTAGGAACATTAAATAACAATAAAACAAAAATTACAACTACTCATAGTTATTATGATTGCTCCCAAACAAAAGATTATATAAATTTAAAAAAAATTAGTGCTGCCGAATATGGTTGTTATTTACCTTTCAATTTATTTAAAAAAATAAAGTTAGATGTAGTAATTTATCCAATTTTTAGTAAGGCAAATTTAAACTTTAGTTTAGAGAAAATTGACAAAAATAATGAAAAAAAGATTATTAATAGCAATGTACTTAGGGTATCAAAAAATTTTAAACAACCACATATTATTGAGATAAATAAATATCTAAAAAATGAGAAAAAATTGTCTGAAAATATTTATTTTTTAAATATTACCTCAAAAGATAATTTAATTCCAGCCAGACTCACTTTTGGCTTTAATTATAAAACGAACTCTATTGGAAGTAATATTAGCGACTCTATGATTGTGAATCATGGAAAAGATTTTAAAAGTAAAGGCTTTTATTGGGGGCCGGCATTTATTTCAAAAAAAATTAATACAATAATTACAATTAGTAGCTTTAATAAAAATAAAAAAAGAGCTCAATCTAAGAATAAGATAAGTCTAAAAATTTATGGAAAGAATAGTATTATTCTTAAAAAGGTTTTTAATATTAATTGTCCAGCAGCATTTAATATTTATGTAAATAAAATTATTAATAGTAAAATAAAAAAAATTCATAATGATGAAATTGTCTGGTTCACAATCAGTTCAAACCATAAAAATCTAGTTTGTAAACATGTTCATATCAGTACGTTTGGACATGTTGCTGCAGATCATGTATTTTGAGTCATATAAAACATTTTTGATTTTTCCGTAATTAATTATACTGGTCTGTTGATTTTACATACTTTTGATCTATGAAAGGTACATCTTTTTTCATTTTTTTAATTTTTAGTTATTATAATATTGAAAATCAAATAATATACATTACTAACATATTCATAATTCATGAAAAAAAAAAGAATTTTAGTCCTAGCTGCGCACCCTGATGATGAAACTTTAGGATGTGGTGCTACAATAGCAAAATTATCTCAAATTGGTCATGATGTTGAACTTGTTACCTTTACAAATGGCGAATCTGCCAGGGATAATTCTGACAATTTGAATAGAAACGATCAATTGGAAACAGTGTGCAAAATTTTAGGTATCAAAAATTTTTCTTTTGGTAATTTTCCTGATAATAAGATGGATACCATTCCTCTATTAGAAATTTGTAAATTTTTGGAAACAAAAATTAAATCAAGCCCAGATATTATTTTTACACATCATCCTGACTGTTTAAATATTGATCATTCTATCGTTTATAGATCAACAATAACGGTTTTTAGACCGCAAACAAAAAATGAAATTGAAATTAATAGCTTTCATATACCTAGCTCAACAGAATGGAATCCATTAGGAAATTTTAAAGCAAATTTATATTTTGATGTCGAGGGCTATGTAGATAAAAAAATACAAGCATTAAAATGTTATGATAAAGAAATGAGAAAATATCCACATCCACGTAGCTATGACTCTGTCATGAATAATTTAAAAACGAATGGAAATGAAGTTGGCTTGAACTATTGCGAAAAATTTCAATTAATTAGAAAAGTTTTATTATAGTTTATGAATATTTTAGGCATGTTTGGCCCTGGAGAAAATCCTAGTGCTTCACTTTTAATTAATGGAAAACTGGTTGCTCTAATTGAAGAAGAAAGAATAAATAGAATAAAAACTTCTCCAAATAATCTTCCAATTTTATCAGCAAAAAAATGTTTGGAAATTGCCGGTATCTCTATAAATGAAGTTGATGCGATAGCATGGGGGTGGGATTGTCCAAAATATTTTTTTTATTTAAATAAAATAAAAAATAAAAGTAAAAAAGATTTTAATAGCTTGCAAAACGAATTAAACAAAAATTTATATCATCCACAAAGAATTAAAAGAGCTATTGAATTAGGATTTAGTGATCAATGTAAAAAAAAAATGCCTAAAATTCATTTTTTAACTCATCATTTGTGTCATGCAGCCTCAACTTTTTTTTGTTCTGGTTTTAAAGAAGCCAACATATTAACGATAGATGGATCAGGAGAAGATCTTACGACTTTAATGTGTGAAGGCAGAAACAATAAAATAAAAATTTTGGATAAAATAAAAATTCCTGATTCCCTAGGAGGATTTTATGCAACATTTACTGAATTTTTGGGTTTTAAACCTAACATGGATGAAGGTAAAATGATGGGTTTGGCCGCTTATGGTAAATTTTCAGACAAAATTCAATCCAAACTAGATTTATTTATTACTTACGATAAAAAAAATGAAAATTTTAAAATTAATAATAAATTAAGATATGATGGCAAACACACTTTTGGTGAAAAATTTACAGACGAATTTGTAAAAATTTTTGGAGCTAAAAGACCCTCTCAATTATCTGCTTTGACCAAGCCTTATCCAGACATTGCATTTAATGTTCAATATAGATTAGAAAAGATTGTGAAATTGTTAGTAAAAAATTTACATAAAAAAAATAAAATTAAAAACTTATGTTTAGCAGGCGGAGTAGCTATGAATTGTAAAATGAATGGTGAAATAAGCAAAGGTAGTTATATTAAAGATATGTTTATTCAACCAGCTTCAGCAGATAATGGAGTCTCTTTAGGCGCAGCCCAACTGTTAACTCTAAAAAAGGGCGGAGTACTAAAAACTAAATTAGAAAATGTATATTATGGACCCGAATATTCTGATTATGAAATTCTTAAATTTCTTAAAGAGTCAAAATTACAATTTTATAAACCCAAAAATATTTTTAAATATGTTGCAAAATTAATTTATAACAAAAAAATAATTTGTTGGTTTCAAGGTAAAATGGAATTTGGGGCTAGGGCACTGGGGAATAGATCAATAATTGCAACTCCTCTATACAAAGATATGAAAAATAAATTAAATTTAGAAGTAAAACATCGTGAAAATTGGAGACCATTTTGCCCTTCAATTCTAGAAGAAGACTATGAAAAATATATTGATAGTAGTATTAGATCACGTTTTATGACTATAGCACTTCCAGTTAAAAAAAATATTGCGAAAATTATTCCTTCATGTGTTCATGTGGACGGAACAGTAAGAGCCCAAATGGTGGATAAAAAAAATAATTATAAATACTGGAAATTGATAAATGAATTTAAAAAAATTAGTGGGCACGGAATTGTTGTAAATACTTCATTTAATATACAAGGCGAACCCATAGTTTGTACACCAAGAGATGCTATCAGAACTTTTGGAGGAACTGGACTCGATGTTTTAGTAATTGGTAATTATATTGTTAGAAAAAAATAATTATTATTGTTTTAGAATTAAAACTATACAATTATGTGGTTTTTTTTTTATTGTTTCTACTACTTTGTACTCAAAGTTATTTACTATATTCTGCAAGTTGTTTAAAGAAACGTAAAATAAATTTACACCCAAGAAAATTAAACCATTATTTGTCATGTAATTTTTTGCGTTTTTTAAAAATTTACTTATAGCATCAGTTCCATCTTCACCCGCATAACTTATTTTTTCATAATCAAAAGATTTTTTTTTGTAGGCAATAGGTACATAGGGAGGGTTAAAACTTATAAGATCATATTTATTAGTTATATTTGAGAATAGATCTGAGAGAACGAAATTTATATTAGTTTTATTTGCTAAAGCGTTTTGTTTTGCATTAGAAATAAATTTTTCATAAATATCTGCGCTTGTAGTTTTGGTGTCTGGACACATTTTTTTTTGAAAAAGTCCCAATATTGCAATTTGTCCACACCCCATATCTAGGTATGAATTAAATTTAATTCCTCTGTTATTATATTCTTCAAGAGCCTTTTTGATTACTAGGCTGGTTAAGTCGTAAGTAATTGGCAATATTTTTTTTTTTATTTTTATTTTCCAAATAATTTCAGTTAATAGATCAATTGATCTTATTATATCTAATAATATTTTATAAAATTTTCCCATCATTTTGATATGATATTTTTAAGCGATTTTATCTTAAATCTTTCATAAAAATTGGCTCATTTATTTTTATGTTTTTTCTTGCTCTTTTTCCAACTATTTTAAAAAATTTATTAGACTCAATTCCAATTTTTGGTCTTAATGCTACTATATTATTTTTGTTAATTTTTTCATTCTTCAAAATATCTTTTTTTGAATAAATTGACCTTTTATGTTTGCTAGCTTTTTTATCTCCTTTATTATTTTCTGAGGAATTTAGCTTTGTAGAATTATGATAAATTATGGATTTTTTTTTCAATTCAAATAGTTCTTTAGGTGTAATGGAAAATTTTGCATCCTCAGATTTATTTTTGTTAGAATTTTTAAAGTGTTTTTCTATTGCCACTATTCCTAAAGGTACTGAAGCAAGAGCCGTATCAATGGTTGCTGTATGATCAGATAAACCAATTAAATTATTTTTAAAAATTTTTCTAAGTTTAACAATTCTTGAAAGGTTTGCTTGATTCTGAGGAGTTGGATATTTTGAAACACAATGTAAAATTATTACTTTATTGTGATACTTATTTATTGTTTTAATACATTCTTTAACCTCTTTAAAACTAGAGGCACCGGTAGATACAATTATTGGCTTTTTAGTTTTTGCAATTCTGTCTACCAAGTTAAGATCGGTATTTTCTAACGAAGCAATTTTATACAATTTTACATTTAAACTTTCTAATAAATCCACTGCTCTTGTACTAAAAGGAGTGCTGAAAAGTGTGATGCCTAATTTTTTTGCAATTTTGAAAGCATCATAGTGCCATTTGAACGGTGTTTGAGCTTTTATATATAAATCCCATAAATACATATTTTTCCAGAGTCCAGTTTTTATTTTAAATTTTTTATTTTTTGTTTTTAGAGTTATATCTTGAGGTTCGTATGTTTGAATTTTGACTAAATCAGCTCCATTTTTATGGGCTAGCTTTATATGATTAATAAAATTTTTTTTACTACCACAGTGATTTGCTGAAACTTCGGCTATAATTATTGGAGGTCTTTTGAGACTAAAACAGATTTTTTTTCCAATTTTTAGCTCCATAGAGTTTATAATATAATTAAAATTTTAATATAAGCTACACTGATATTGTTTATGAGTTTGAATAACAAGTTAATTTTGATATTCAAACTGGTACCTTTATAAAGCTAAGAATAACTTTAAGGTAGAAACTGGTTAGACACCGAAAAACCTTGATGTTATGAAAGAAGTTGCGTTATAAAGAAAAGCAATTAAAACAATGGAAAAGATAATTGCCCTCGTGGTGAAATTGGTAGACACAAAGGACTTAAAATCCTTGCCCGTTTGGGAGTGCCAGTTCGAGTCTGGCCGAGGGCACCAATAAGAAAAAAAAAATGGAGTTATTATTAGGTATATTAGGTCTATTAGCTTTTATGGGTGCACCACTTTTGTATTCAATTTTTTTTGAAAAACCACACAAGATATATAAACCACCTTTGCCAATGGATAGTCGTCTTGCTACAGCCTGGTTTGATAAGGAATATGAAGAAAAAAAGAAAAAGAAAAAGAAAAGGAAAAGAAAAAAATGATTAAATTTTTTATTTTTTTTGTTTTTTTCTACTTAATCTTTAATATTGAAGGTAAAGCAATAATAATTTCTGATTTAGTAGACGTAAGAGACTACAAGTCCTTTGCATCTACTAGTTTTTTGAAAAAAAGCTTCGTGCAGATTCAGTGCGGCTGGTGCACGGGGAAAAAAAGGATTATAAATGAGAAAGGGGTTTAGTGGTTTTTTTTCTTGAAAGAGACTTAAAATCCTTGCCATTTATGGAGTGCCAGTTCGAGTCTGGCCGAGGGCACCACTAATATGATGAAACCAATAATTATTTCCGATTCAAATAAAAAATCGTTAAAAATAAAATCTTTTATAATAAAAAATATAAAAAAAAATCCATTACTTAAATCAAATTTAGTAATTGTTATTGGTGGTGATGGTTTTATGCTCAAAACCTTAAAGAAAAACAAAAATTTATCAAAATCTTTTTATGGAATAAATGCTGGAAATTATGGGTTTCTAATGAACAAATTCCTACCCAAGTACACAATAAAAAATTTATCAAAAGCTAAAATGATTACAATTTCTCCTTTAGAAATGATTGTAAGAAATAAGCAAGGGTTAATAAAAAAATCTATTGCAATTAATGAAGTTTCAATTCTAAGACAAAGTAGACAAGCAGCTTCATTATTAATTCAAGCAGGATCTAAAACAATTATTAAAAGATTAATTTCAGATGGAGTGTTGGTATCAACTCCTGCAGGTAGCACTGCTTATAATTTATCAGTTCATGGTCCAATATTAAGTTTACACTCAAAGAAACTTTCCGTTTCTCCAATAAGTGCTTTTAGACCAAGAAGATGGAGAGGTAAAATTATAAGCGATAAATCAATTATTAAAATTAAAAATTTAAATCCAAAAAAAAGGCCAATAAGTGCAGTTGCTGACAATCTAGAAGTTAGAAATGCAAAGACTATTAAAATTAAAATTAATAAAAAAATCAAATTTAATTTACTCTACGATTCTAACAGAAGTCTTCAAAAAAAAATTAAAATTGAGCAGTTAAGAAAAGAAACTAGTTAGCGGTGCCCCCGCACGGATTCGAACCGCGGACCTATTGATTACAAATCAATTGCTCTACCAGCTGAGCTACAGGGGCTTTTAATCTTTAGAGAGCTTTTAATCCAAAAAATTAGATTCTACAATATTATAAATGCTTTTCTTTCGCAAATTTCTCAAAAACTCTTTCTATACATAGTAAGTCATTTTTAACAAGTCCCTGATGACATCCAATTAAAATACCATTTTCCATTACATCATCAGAATTTTTTTCAGAATTTTTATGTTTTTTATACTTTAATTTTTTCATTATTGGTTGCCGTAAAATATTTCCAGTAAAAATTGTTCTAGTTTGAATATTATTTTTTTCAAAAAAAATTTGAAATTGCATTCTATTAAATTTTTTATTTTTTTTAATTACTAGTGGAAAAGCTAACCAAGGTGTTTTTACATTTTTAAATACTTCAGGAAGTTTAAAATAGTCCTCATATTTAGAAAAAAATTTTAATAAATGATTAAAGTTTTTTTCTCTAATTGATATATTTTTTTTTAATTTTTTTAATTGTTCTAAAGCGAAAGCTGCTGAAATTTCGGATGGAAGAAAATTATATCCTAATTCTGAAAAAATGTATTTCCTGTCATATTGAATACCTGAAATTTTTACATTAAATCTTTTTTTTATACTTTCAGATTCATCAAATACGGCAGAGGATCTTCCCCAGCCACGAAGTAGTTTTGCTCTTTTATAAAGGTAATTATCATCAAAACATACAATTCCACCAAAACCAGCACCACTTATTATATGTGACGCATAAAAACTATTCGTAACAATATTGGAATTATTACTATTGATATGATCATTTATTTTATAACCAATTGTATCAGCCGAATCCTCAATTACTTTAAGATTATATTTTTTTGCAATTCTATTAATTTCTTTCCAATTAGGTATATTTCCTAATAAGTTTGGTATCATTATCGCAACTGTTTTATTATTTATACAATCTTCAATTTGAGAGGTGTCTGCTATAAATTTATTTTCCAATACACCAATAAAATGTGCAGTCAAACCAAGTTGATAAATTGGTGCAACAGTTGTAGAAAAAGTTAATGAAGTAGTAATTATCTCGCTACCTTTTTTAAAATTTAATGAATTTAATGCCAGTAGATTTGCAGATGAACCTGAATTAACCATTAAACCATATTTTTTACCGAATAGTTTTGGAACAATTTTTTCTATCTTCTTAACGTGTGGACCGTCGATTAAATTAAGACTGTTATTTTTAAGTACTTTTTTAACAGCTTTTATTTCTTTATTATTATAAACAGCTTTCCCGTAATATATTTTTCGCATTTGTTTTTATTATATGATTAAATTATAAGATACAAGATAATGGAGAAAGTCAAATTTTATCAAGATATTACTATATCAATTGTTTTGTACAAAGAAGATTTTGACTTAATTTATAAAACTTTAGATAAGTTAAGGTCATTTAAAAAAATAATTATTGATAATGGTAATAACTTTAATTTAAAAAAAAAAATTCAATCAATATTTTCTATTGAAAATTATATATTAAATAAAAAAAATTCAGGATTTTCAGCTGGATACAATCAAGCAGCTAAACTATGTAAAACAAAATATTTACTTATACTAGGTCCAGATTGTATAATTTCGGAGACAAACATTCTTAAACTTAAAGACAACTTATCAAAAGATCCAAGTTGTTTTTTGGTTTCACCTACAGCGTATGATGAAAGTATGAATAAAATGACGTATAGTGGTGGGCCTTTCCCAGAAAATTTAAGTAGAGATATTGTATTAAATCTATCAGGTAATACGTGCGTAGAATCCACTCTGGGAGCATGTATGTTGGTTAGAACTAATGAGTTTAAAGATATAGGGTTGTTTGATGAAAATTTTTTTATATATTTTTCTGATGATGATTTGTGCAGAAGAATAAAAAAACATAAAAAATCTGTTATTCAAATTTACAATTCCAAATGCATTCATACTCATGGAATTGTAAAAATAAAAAATAAATATTTAAAGAAATTTGTAAGAGAAAACAATTATACATTTGATAGTTTATACTATTACTATAAAATACATC
>CACLNK010000024.1 GCA_902608305.1 uncultured Pelagibacteraceae bacterium
TTATTAAGTTTATCTTTAGGTTTAAAGGCAGAAGAATTAAAGAATTTGGAAAATGAGCATGAATTCAATTTTTTTTCAGGAATGTTTGATTTTAGTGATGATGGAAAAAAATCTGCAATATTTGGCTTGCAGCATCAAAATGAAAATTTATTAAGAAGTAGTTTTTTAGGAACTCTTTCCCCAGTAACAGGCGCAATGATTACAGGAGATAATGCATCTTATTTATATACTGGAATTCAAGCTCAATATACAATTGGCAAAATTGACCTTACACCAAGTTTTACACCTGGTCTTTATAATAAAGGTGGTGGAAAAGATCTTGGACATATAGTTCAGTTCAAAAGTGAAGTGCAAGTATCTTTAGATTTATTTAAAAATAGTCAGTTAGGCATGTCATATAATCATATATCAAATGCAAGTCTAGGAGATAAAAATCCTGGAGCAAATAGTTATATGTTTAATTTTCTTCAGAAGTTCTAGTTCTGGAACATGAACTTAAAGGACTGTCATAATTTTAATGACTTTAGGGAATTAGCAAAAAAAAAATTACCATCTCCAATTTTTCACTATATTGATGGTGGGTCTGATGATGAAGTCACATTAAAAAGAAATACAGAAGCATTTAATGATTGTGATTTAATTCCAAATGTATTAGCAGAAGTAGATAATATAGATTTATCCACAACAGTTTTAGGTCAAAAAATTGATTTTCCGCTTTTTCTTTCTGCTACTGCAATGCATCGCCTTTACCATCATCTTGGCGAAAGAGCTACAGCAAAAGCTGCAGAAAATATGGGTACAATTTTTGGCACATCAACTATGGCAACTGTTAGTATGGAAGAAATTGGAGAATTAACCAAAGGTCCTAAATTATTTCAACTTTATATTCACAAAGATAGAGGGCTAACTGATAATTTAATAGAAAGATGTAAACAAGCCGGGTTTAATAGTATGTGCTTAACTGTTGATACAGTGGTAGCAGGTAATAGAGAGAGAGATCATAGAACAGGATTTTCAACTCCACCCAAACTAACATTGAGAAGTTTACTAAGTTTTGCATTACATCCTGCATGGACTTTAAATAATTTATTTCACGAAAAATTTAAGCTGGCAAATATTATTCATATGACCGAAAAAGGAAGTAGCATTGATAAATCAGTTATAGATTATATTAATGAACAATTTGATCCTTCCATGAATTGGAAAGATGCTGAATATTGTGTAAAAAAATGGAATGGACCATTTGCGTTAAAGGGAGTTATGTCAGTTGAGGATGCTAAAAGAGCTATTGATATTGGATGTACTGCAATAATAATTTCAAATCATGGAGGAAGACAACTAGACGGTTCAAGAGCACCTTTTGATCAACTTGTTGAAATTGTAGATGCGGTTGGAGATAAAATAGAAGTAATTTTAGATGGAGGAGTTAGAAGAGGAACTCATGTTTTGAAAGCATTATCCTTAGGGGCAAAAGCATGTAGTTTTGGTAAAGGATATTTGTTTGCTTTAGGAGCTGGTGGACAAAAAGGTGTTGAAGCAATATTAAAAAAAATGAAAGAAGAAATTTATCGCGATATGACACTAATGGGCTGTAAATCAGTAAGTGAACTTAATAGATCTAAAGTAGTATTTAGAAAATAATTCATTATGAAAATTGCTAAAAATGTAACTAAGCTGGGAACAGAATTAGTATACGATATTTTTGCTAAAACTAAAAAATTACAAGCTGAAGGAAAAAAAATTATAGATTTGAGTTTAGGACAATCTGCTGAAACTCCTCCCAGACATGTAATTGAAGCCACAATCAAAGCTTTAAAGGATGGTAATAATGGATACACAGTACCAAATGGAATAATAGAATGTAGAGAAGCTGTAAGCAGAAAAATTAAAAACCTATATAATGCCGATATTTCCCCAGAAAGAATATTTATTATGCCTGGAGGTAAACCTACAATGCATTATGCCATTTCTTTTTTTGGAGAAGATGGAGTAGAAATTATATATCCAGATCCTGGATTTCCCATTTATGAGTCAATGATAAATTATACTGGCGCTAAAGCAGTTTCTTATAACTTAACTAGTAATAAAGATTTTAAGATTGATGCTAATAAAGTTTTATCACTAATTAATGAAAAAACTCGTTTATTAATTTTAAATAATCCCCATAATCCAACAGGTAGTTTTACAGAAAAAGCAGAAATAGATAAACTAGCAAAGGGTTTACTAAATTTTCCAAATGTAGCAGTTTTAAGTGATGAAATTTATGGAAGACTGATTTTTGAAAAAAAAGAATTTCCAACTTTTTTGAATTATCCAGATCTTTATGATCGACTTATTATACTTGATGGATGGAGTAAAACTTATGCTATGACAGGGTGGCGCCTTGGATGGGGAGTATGGCCAGAAAAATTAGTAGATCATTTATTTAAATTTTGTGTAAATAACCATTCATGTGTAAATGCTGCAATACAATATGGTGCAATTTCAGCATTAGATGGACCTGAAGATTCAATTCATAGTATGGTAAAAAAGTTTATTTTAAGAAAAAATTTAATTGTTGATGGATTAAAAAAAATAAAAGGTATTGTATGTAATGAATCTAGAGCTGGTTTTTTTATATTTCCCAATATTAAAGGAACTGGATTGAATGGCGAAGAATTTGCAGAAAGGTGTTTAAATGAGGCTGGCGTTGCTTTGATACCAGGTACTGCTTTTGGAAAATTTGCTATAGATAATGTAAGAATAAATTTTACCACTTCTGAAGAAAATATTTCAAATGCTTTAGAAAAAATTAATAATATGCTAGGCTAGTTAACTAATGAGCAACATAGCTTTACCTAAAATAGATCAATCTATCATAGAAAGAAAAAAGATTATTTTTAGTAAATTAAAAAAATTAACAGCTCCTGAAAATTTTTTAAGTCATGAAGCTGAAATAAAACCTTACGAAACTGATGCATTAGCTGCTTATAAACAAACACCTTTAGGTGTTATATTGCCTGAGAGCACAGAGGAAGTAAGCAATATTTTAAAATTTTGTTATCAAGAAAATATTAAAGTTGTTCCAAGAGGTGCTGGAACTGGTTTGTCAGGAGGAGCGTTACCTCTTCAAGATGCTATTCTTATTAGTCTTACAAAATTTAATAAAATTTTAGAAATAGACTTTGCAAACAAATGTGTAGTTGCCCAACCAGGTGTAACAAATTTATCTATTACTCATGCAGTGCAACATAAAGGATTTTATTACGCACCAGATCCATCTAGCCAGCTAGCATGTTCTATTGGAGGAAATGTAGCTGAAAATTCAGGCGGTGTTCATTCTTTAAAATACGGAACTACTACAAATAATATTTTTGGAGTTGAAATTGTTTTAATGGATGGAACTATATGTCGATTAGGAGGAAAAGCCTTGGATCAAGAAGGTTACGATATGTTAGGTTTAATTTGCGGTTCAGAGGGATTGTTGGGAGTTATTACTGAAGTAACCGTCAAAATTTTAAAAAAACCACAAACAGTTAAAGCTGCTTTAATTGGATTTCCAACTCATGAAGATGGAGGAAACTGCGTATCTGAAATAATTGCGAATGGTATAGTTCCGGCTGGAATGGAGATAATGGATAAAGCATTAATTGAAGCTACAGATAATTTTAGTAAAGCGGGATATCCAAGAGATGTTGAACTATTATTAATTGTCGAATTGGATGGAACAGTTTCTGAAGTTGATGAATTAATTAACAAAGTTAGTGAAATTAGTAAAAAAAATAATTCTTCAACTATAAAAATAAGCAAAAATGAAAAAGAAAGATTATCGTTTTGGATTGGAAGAAAAGCCGCATTTCCTGCATGTGGTGCAATGGCGCCTGATTATTATTGTATGGATGGTTCAATACCAAGAGGAAAATTAGCAGAAGCTTTAAAAGAAATAAATAAATTGTCAAAAAAATATAATCTATCTGTAGCTAATTGTTTTCATGCAGGCGATGGAAATTTACATCCATTAATTATGTTTGATGGAAGTAAGAAAGATGAATTAAGAAAAACTGAAGAGTTTGGATCTGAAATTTTGAAAATGTGTGTAAAATTTGGCGGGGTCTTAACAGGCGAACATGGCGTAGGAATTGAAAAAAGAGAACTTATGTGCGAAATGTTCAATGATAATGATATTCAACAACAACTAAGTATTAAAAAATCTTTAGATAACAAAAATTTATTAAATCCCGGTAAGGTTTATCCAATATTAAGAAAATGTGCAGAGGAAGGAAGGGTTCATGTTCACAGAGGAGAAGAAAAATTCCCAGATATCCCAAGATTCTGACAATGTTTACAAGCCTGTAGATGAAATAGAAACTTCAAATTTTATAAAAGAAATTTATAAAAGAAATTTACCAACAGAAATAGTGGGTACTAATACAAAAAACTTTATTGGCAATAAATTACAATGTGCAAAAGTATTAGATCTTTCAAGATTATCTGGAATTGTGGAATATCTTCCAGAGGAACTTTATATTAAAGTCAAAGCCTGTACACCAATAAGCTTAATTGAAGAATCTTTAGAAAAAAATAATCAGCAGTTAGCTTTTGAACCTATTGATTTTGGATATTTAAAAGATTCTAAATCAAATAAAGGAACTGCTGCGGGTCAATTATCATGTAATTTTTCAGGTTCTAGAAGGTTTAAAGTTGGTAGCATAAGAGATCATATTCTTGGATTTAGAGGTGTTAATGGCAAAGGAAATATAATTAAATCGGGAGGAACAGTTGTTAAAAATGTTACTGGATATGATCTTTCAAAACTAGTCACTGGATCTTTTGGCACATTAACGGCTCTCACAGAAATTACTTTTAAAGTATTGCCTAAAAAAGATTTTATAAGTACTTTAGTTATTTACTTGGAAGATAATAAAATTATTAGCGATCTTTTTGACCAGTTACTAAGTTCAAGTAATGAAATTTCAGGTACAGTTTATATGCCGATTGAACCTAATAATAAAAATTATACAAAAAATATAGAAAAAATATTTAAATTTAATAATTTAAAATCTGAAGAACCTTTTATAGCTATAAGAATTGAAGGTTCAAAAAAATCAATCGATGAAAGAATTCAAGATATTTCTCAAGAACTACAAACAAACAAAATGAAAACATCTATACTTGATTTTTATCAATCCAAATTATTTTGGGAAAAAATTAATAATCTTGAATTATTTTCTGGAACAAAAAATAATCTTCTTAGAGCAGTAATACCACCAGCGACAAGTTTAGATTTAATGAAGTATCTTAAAAATAATTTCAAATATTATATTGATTGGTGTGGTTCATTGTTTTGGATAGAGGTGCTAGAGGAAGAAAATATTCAAATTAAAGAAATGAAAGAAACAATTATTAATTTAGGGGGTTATTTAACAATTATAAAAAAATCAGAAAGCTTAAGCTCTGATATAGATCTTTTCACAATTAATGATACACGACTTTTATTAAGTCAGAAAATTAAAGAAAGTTTTGATCCAAAAAAACTGTTAAATCCTGGTAAAATGTATAGAGGTTTATAATGCAAACAAATTTTACTGAAGAACAGCTTAAAACAAAAGATAACAAATCTTCAGAAAAAATTTTTAAAAAGTGTGTTCATTGCGGCATGTGCAATGCAACATGTCCCACATTCAATTTGTTGGGTGATGAATTAGATGGTCCTAGAGGTAGAATATATTTAATTCAAGACATGTTAGAAAATGAAAAAAAACCAACAGCAAATGTTGTAACACATATTGATCGTTGTTTGTCTTGTTATGGCTGTATGACTACATGTCCAGCTGAAGTTAATTATATGCATTTAATTGATCATGGTAGAAAATATATTGAAAAAAATTATGAAAGACCTTTTTTTGATAGAATAACTAGAGATTTTTTATCAACTGTTTTACCAAATACAAAGTTATTTAAATTATTAAATATATTAGTAAAAATTGGCAAACCATTTAAATTTTTATTTCCATCCAAAATTAAAGATATGATGAATTTAATGCCAACTTTTTTTCCTAAAAAAACATTAAAAGAAAGAGAAATTTATTCGCCACGAGGTAAAAAAAAAATTGCAAGGGTCGCTTTGTTGACCGGTTGTGTGCAAAAAGAGATATCACCACAAATAAACGAAGCAACTATAAGAATATTAAATAGACATGGAGTTGAAGTAGTTGTGCCAAAAAAAATAAGATGTTGTGGCTCTTTATCTCATCATTTGGGTAAGCATGATAATGCTCATCAAGATTTTATAATTAATATTAACACTTGGTACGATGAATATATAAAAGGAAATTTGGATGCTGTTTTGTCAAATACTTCTGGATGTGGAACAACTATGAAAGATTATGGGTTTATATTTAGAGATGATAAAAAAATGAAAAAAAAAGCAAAAAAAATATCAGAATTAACAAAAGACGTATCAGAATATTTATCTGAAAGTTTAAATCTTAAATTTAAAAATAAAGAAAAAAAGCTTAGAATAGCTTATCATTCAGCATGCTCAATGCAGCATGGTCAAAAAGTTCATAATCAACCAATAAATTTACTAGCGAAAACTAAAAATGAAATTTTAGAAATTCCTGAAGGACACATATGTTGTGGCTCAGCAGGAACATATAATATTTTGCAATCGAAAATTGCTAAACAATTATTACAAAATAAAGTTAAGAACATTGAAAGCTTAGATCCTCAAGTTATTTCAACTGGAAATATTGGATGTATTACACAAATTGCTAATGGTACAAATATTCCAATACTTCATACGGTTGAATTGTTAGACTGGTATACAGGAGGGCCAAAACCTAAGATATTACAAAAAATATGAAGAAGATTTTAATTACACGAAGATTGTTAAAATCAAATGAAGAAAAAGTTTTAAAAATATTTAAGGCAAACTTAAATTCAAATGATGAATTGTATTCACAACAAAAATTAATTGAATTAAGCAAAGGATGTGATGGAATTTTAACATCCATTACAGATCAAATAAATGAAGAAACAATTAACAGATTACCCGATACTATAAAAATCATTTCAAATTTTGCGGTAGGTTTTGGAAATATTGATTTACAGGCGGCAAAAAAAAAAGACATAGCCATTACCAATACTCCTGATGTCTTAACTGATGCTACAGCAGAAATTGCAATGTTATTAATTCTTGGTGCTGCAAGAAGAGCATCTGAAGGTATAGAATATGCAAAGAATAGTAGTTGGAAATGGTCTGCAGATTTTTTGATTGGTAAGCAATTGACAGGTGCAAGATTGGGAATTTTGGGAATGGGAAGAGTTGGAAGAGCCGTTGCAAAACTTGCAAAAGCATTTGGCATGATCATTCATTATCATAATAGATCTAAACTTAGTCCTGAACTTGAGCAAGGCGCTATTTATCATGATAGCATTAAAAGTTTGTTTTCCGTTTCAGATATACTTTCAATAAATTGTCCAGCTACCAAAGATACAATTAATATAATAAATAAGGATTCACTTGAATATTTTCCAACTGGTGCAATTATTACAAATAGTGCAAGAGGTGATATGATTGAAGATGAAGCAATGATCAATGCTTTAAATAAAAAAAAAATTTATGCTCTAGGTTTGGACGTTTACAAAAATGAACCAAAACTTAATCCTGGATATTTAAATATGAAAAATGTTTTTATTTTACCTCATATTGGAAGTGCAACTAAAGAAACAAGAACTGCTATGGCAAACCTAGCAATAGATAATTTGGATGAGTTTTTTAAAACTGGAAATTGTAGAAATAAAGTGAATTGATTCAATAAAATATTTTTTTATTTACACTGCTTTAAATTTTATATCACAATTATTCTGGTAATTTTATTTCTACTGTAATACTTGAATACCATTCAGAAACATTTTCTATATCTTCATCTGAAAGCATTTGTGCTATTAGGCTCATTTGAGGATGGTTGATTTTTCCAGATTTATAATCTTTAAGCTTAGCAATAAGATAATCTTTTTGTTGTGCAGTAATATTTGGTATTAAAGGTGAATTACCCCCAGAAGCTGCTTGACCATCAATGCCATGGCAAGCTGAGCAAACTGTGGCTGCTTTTTCTTTACCCAAAAGCAAATCTACAGCATAAGCATCATTGTTGGGACTTAAAAATATAAACATTATAATAAACAATGTAATAAAATTTAATTTCATTAATTCATCCTTGTAAAACTTATAATTTTTATTGCTTCCTCTAATTTTGCCGCTCCTTCTTTCAATTTACCAGCATCACACTGAGCTTTTCCTTCGTCTTTAAGAGCTTTAATTTTTTTTAATTTTTCCTCGGTGTATCTATATTGTTTTTTTCCATATTCTCTTTCAGATTCTTTCCAAATAGATTTTTGATAATAATTACATAAATATGCAGGTGAATTTAAATATGTTTGATATTCATCTTCAGTCATACATTTGCTTTTTCTAATTTCTTTAAATTCACCATCTTTAGTCCATTTTGAAAATCCACTACATACTTCATTTTTATTATCAGCCGAAGTGTTAGTTAATACTGTCAAAAAAAGTAAAAATAAAATTCCTAAAAAAAAATTTTTCATAAAATTTTCCACTTAAAAAAAAAGGACCGGTGTTTAAACCGGTCCTTCTAAAGTTTTTCTTTACCCTTCGTAACTAATTCTATAAATAACTCCAGCTTTGTCGTCTGAAACTAATATAGAACCATCAAAGTACTGTTGAACATCAACTGGTCTACCTAAGTAAGTACCCATTTCAGTCATCCAACCATCAGCAAAAACTTCTGTTTTTGCAGCGTTGCCTGCTGAGTCAAGGTATGTAACCATAACTCTAGCACCTCTAGGTTTTACAGCATTCCAAGAACCATGTTGTGCACTGAAAATTGCACCATTATATTTTTTTGGAAACTGATTACCAGTGTAGAACATCATCCCAAGGTCAGCAGCATGTGCAATCGTCTCTACCTGAGGCTTGCAATATTTGCTTTTATATGCTTGTGGAATTGTTTTTCCTTTATACTCATTAGTTCTTACATTTCCTCCACCATAATAAGGATGGCCATACCAAACGTCAGGTCCTAAGCCGCAAACTTTATTAATCTCTCCTGGAGGAGTTTCATCTCCCATTCCATCTACTTGGTTATCAGTAAACCAAAGCGTTCCATCTGGCGCAAAAGCATGTCCTACAGAGTTTCTGATTCCAATTGCAACAACTTCTCTTCCAAGTTCTCCAGGGAATCTGTTGATTCTAATCATTCCTCCAATACCTACTTGATCATATAGCGGGTATTTTTCAGGACCTGCAACGTTAAATGGTTGACCCATACTAATATAAAGTTTGTTGTCTTTAGGACTAACCGCACAAACTCTTGCAGAGTGATTATATGACTCTTCTTCAGGTGGAATTAATTCACCCTGAGGAATTAGTGGAATTGCTACAGTGTCTGGACTCTCCATAAAGAACTCAGCCGCAGGAAACCAAATTACTCGATTTCTCTCAGCAATGTATAAGTGCCCATCGTCACTGAAACATACTCCATTAGGAATATCAAAGTTTACACTCGGACTAAATTGCTCTACTGTATCTGCAACATCATCCATATCCCTGTCTGTTGCTTGCCAAACTTTGTCTTTTCTTGTTCCAATCCATACAGTAGTTTTATTTCTTGCAACTGCCATATGTCTTGCATCTGGAACTACAGCAAAAAGACTAATTTTAAATCCTGCAGGCATGTTAACTTTTGGCAAAATGTTTTTCTTAACATTTGCTGCAAATTTAGTGTCCTGAGGAACTATTATACCCGGCTTCGTATCAGTTTTTTTGAAGCTACTTAACTTAGCAATATTTTCTTCATCACCTGCTGCAAAAGCGCCCGCAGACCATAAAACTAATACAAATAACGAGGCAATAAGTGACATTATTTTTTTCATTTTTCCCTCTCATTAGTTGTCATTATTATTTTAATTAGATTATAAAAGTTGAACCTGTACAAGAAATAATTGACTCTTTTTTACTAGCTATTACTTACTAATTGTAAACCATGTAAATTTTTACAATTAGAGATTGTAATATTTTTTAATTATTAACTTATAAGGGGAATTTTAGTAAATAAATTATCAAGACTCTTCTAAAGTTCTATGCTTAAATCAATTAAGTTAATTAACTAAAGGGGGACAATAATGTCTAAAAAAGAAAAAACGTTAAGAAGAAAAGTACCTTCAAGACGTAAGTTCTTTAAAGCTGCTGCTGCTACAGGTGCTGTTGCTGCTGCAACGATAGCAATGCCAAACATTGCCTCTGCCGCTAAAACTCTAAAAGTTCAAGCTGCATGGGGTGGTGGAATTTTCCTAGAAAATGCAAAAGCCTACGTTCAAAGAGTAAATGAAATGTCAGGTGGAAAATTAAAAATAGACCTTTTGGCTGTTAATTCCGTTGTTAAAACTAGTCAAATGCAAGATGCTGTTCATAGAGGAGTTCTAGATGGAGCTCACTACGTTCCAGCATACTGGTATAGTAAAGCCGCTTCTGCTTCTCTTTTTGGAACTGGCCCATGTTGGGGCTGGAGTGCTCAAGAGTTGTTAGGATGGATACACTATGGTGGTGGTAGAGAATTATTTAATGAACTAATGGGGAATTTAGGTTTAAACCTTGTTAGCTTCTTTAATAGTCCAATGCCAGCTCAACCACTTGGTTGGTTTAAAGAACAAATCAAAAAATCTTCTCAAATGAAAGGTTTGAAATATCGTACTGTGGGATTAGCTGCAGACGTTCTTGGTGAAATGGGAATGTCAGTTGTTCAATTACCTGGTGGAGAAATTCAACCAGCAATGAAGAGTGGGTTAATTGATGCTGCTGAGTTTAATAACCCAACATCAGATAGTGACTTTGGTATGCAGGATGTATCAAAACATTATCACTTAGCAAGTTTTCACCAATCTCAAGAAGCTTTTGAGATTACATTTAACAAAAAGACGTTTGATGGACTTGCTCCAGAATTGCAAAAAATTCTTGAGTACGCTTCTGAAGCAGAAAACTCAAACTTCTTCTGGCATAATACTTTAAGATATGCCGATGACCTTGTTAAATTGAAAAACAAGCTTGGTGTAAATGTTTATCGTACACCTGATGGAGTTATGCAAGATCAGTTAAAAGCATGGGATGTGATAGTGAAGAAATTTAATGCATCAGATCCATTTTTCAAAAAAGTTGTAGATTCGCAAAAAGGTTATGCCAAAAAAGTAATGGCATACTTGTTGCTGAATTCACCTGATTATGGAATGGCTTACAGACATCACTTCGGTGAACCGACTAAAGCTATTTAAATAAGTTAGAAAATTTTATTTAAGGGCGACCTATATGGTCGCCCTTTTTATATTGAGTTTTAAACTGGTTTATATAAGCTATTTTTTTAAAAGGTAATTACCAAATGCAAAAATATATTTATTTTTTTGAAAGTTTAAGCATATGGGTTGGAAGAGCATTTGGTTGGTGTATTTTAATTTTAACTCTCTCAGTTACTTATGAAGTTTTTGTAAGGTATGTTTTAAATGCCCCAACAGTTTGGGTGTTTGATATGATGGTTCAAATGTATGGTGGATTGTTTTTAATGGCAGGTCCTTATGCACTAGCCCAAGACGCGCATGTTAGAGGGGATGTATTATATCGTCTATTTCCAGTTAGGGCACAGGCTTGGATTGACTTAACACTATATATATTATTTTTCTTTCCAGGGATGTTAGCTTTATTTTATTTTGGCTATGAAATTGCATCTGATTCTTGGAGATATAAAGAAGTAAGCTGGAACAGTCCTGCAAGAATACAAATCTATTATTTTAAATCTTTAATACCTTTAGCTGGTGGCTTGTTAATCCTGCAAGGAATATCAGAGTGTATGAGATGTATTTTATGCATTAAAAATGGTGAATGGTTGAACAGACATGATGATGTTCGTGAAACTGAAGAAGATTTAATTAGAAAAGCAAGAGAAGCAGAAAGAGAAAAAGAGGTTTTAAAAAATTAGATGACAGATCCACAAGTTGCAATATTCATGTTGTCATTATTTATTTTCCTAGTTTTATTAGGATTTCCAATAGCATTTACTTTAATAGCTATGGGAGTTGGTTTTGGTTATTATGCATACTATCAGGCTGACAATCTTTTAAATAATCAGATTTTTTATTTACTTAACCAAAATACCTATTCGGTTATGGAAAATGATGTGCTTGTTGCAATCCCATTATTTTTATTCATGGGCTATGTTGTTGAAAGAGCAAATATAGTTAATCGTTTATTCTTTAGTTTACAATTAGCAACACGTCACCTTCCAGGATCAATGGCAGTGGCAGCTTTAGCAACATGTGCAATATTTGCCACTGCAAGTGGAATTATTGGAGCTGTAGTAACATTAATGGGGTTACTGGCTTTTCCTGCGATGGTCAAAGCTAATTATCATAGAGGTTTTGCCTCTGGCGTTATTTGTGCAGGAGGAACTTTAGGTATTTTAATTCCACCAAGTATTATGCTTATTGTTTATGCGGCGATAGCAGAATTGTCTCCATTAAGGCTGTATGCTGCAGCAATAATTCCTGGATTTACGTTAGCTGGTTTTTATATGATTTATGTTATTGCATATGCATACTTTAAACCAAGTATTGCACCAAAACCATTAGAAGAGGAAGTTCCTGCTACAAAAGTTATTATTGTTCAATTGTTAACTTCATTTGTTCCATTAGCGCTATTAATCATGTCAGTACTTGGATCAATTTTATTGGGATTAGCAACACCCGCGGAAGCAGCAGCAATAGGAGCTTTTGGGGGATTATTTTTAGCATTTTGTTATAAATCTTTAACTTGGAAGGGATTAAAACAATCAGTTTTTTTAACAGCAAAAACTACTGCAATGGTTTGTTGGTTGTTTGTAGGATCTTGGACTTTTGCTTCAATTTTTTCATACCTAGGTGGACATGCTATAATTGAACATTGGATAGTAGGACTTAATCTTGCACCTTGGCAATTTCTTATTTTGGTTCAGTTAATAATATTTTTATTAGGTTGGCCGTTAGAATGGACAGAAATATTAATTATATTTGTTCCAATTTTTTTACCAATGTTAGATACGTTTGGAGTAAACCCGTATTTCTTTGCTATGTTAATAGCATTAAATCTTCAAACCTCATTTCTTACTCCGCCTATGGCAATGGCAGCATACTATTTAAAAGGAGTTGTAGGGGATCAAATTGAACTTATTGAAATTTTTAAAAGCATCTTTCCATATTTAGCAATAGTAATATTTACAATGGTTTTAATGTATAATTTTCCAGGTATGGCTTTATTTTTACCGGACTACTTTTTTGGTATAGGTAAATAATTTTATGTCATTATCTAGTTTATCAGTTATTGAACTTTCTAAAAAATTAAAAAAAGGAGAAATTAAGTCTGAGGAGTTAGTTAAAAGCTATATAGAACAAATTAATAAAAAAGATAAACAAATTGAAGCGTGGGAATTTTTTGAACCAGACTTAGCAATAAGCCAAGCTAAAAAACTAGATGCAGATCGCCAAGCAGGTAAAGTGCTAGGAGATCTTCATGGTATTCCCGTAGGTATTAAGGATATTTTTGATACTGAAGATATGCCAACACTTGATGGAAGTGAAGCACATAAAAAAAATCCTAGTTTAAATGACTGTACTGTCGTTTCTAAATTAAAACAAGCAGGAGCTATAATTATGGGCAAAACTGTGACTGCAGAACTTGCTCATTTAACCCCTGGCAAAACAAAAAATCCACACGATCCAACAAGAACTCCAGGTGGATCTTCTATGGGATCAGCTGCTGCCGTAGCAGCTAATATGGTTCCTCTTGCAGTTGGTTCTCAAACTAATGGCTCAGTTATTAGGCCAGCTTCTTTTTGTGGTGTTGTTGGATATAAACCGAGTAAAGGATTAATTTCAAGACATTTGGTAATGCAAGTTTCTCAAGTATTAGATCAAATTGGTGTTTTTTCAAATTCAATTGAAGATGCAGCATTAATTAGTGAACAGCTTTTTGGACATGATAAATTGGATCCAGACTCAACTTTAAGAGCAAAACCTAAACTGTTAGTTGCAAGTAAGGAAAAACCGCCAATGGAACCATTGTTAGCTTATATTAATTTACCTTTTATAAATGAATTAGAAGAAGATTCAAAAGAAGCATTTGGTGAAGTAAAAGACGAATTAAAAGGACAAATAAAAGAAGTTGAATTTCCAAAAGCTTTTTCCGAAATTCCAAAATGGCATAAAATAATTGCAGAGTCAGACATGGCAAAGTCTTTTTCAATTGATTATCAAAAATTCAAAAATTTATTAAGTGATCAAATAGTTGAAGCAATAGAGAGAGGACAAAAATATAAAGCTACCGAATATAACGAAGCTTGTTTAAAAATAAATGAAGTTACGGCATACTTTGATGAATTTTTTCATCATTATGACGCTATAATAACACCATCTGCATGCGGTGAAGCACCCAAAGATTTGAAAATAACTGGTAATCCAATTTTTTGTACAATCTGGACTTATTGTGGAATGCCATCAATTAGCTTGCCACTATTGCAAGGAAAAAATAAACTTCCTATAGGAATACAATTAGTTTCTTCTCTTTATGATGATGAAAGATTATTTAGAAATGCAACTTGGTTAACAGGAAAAATAAAATAATGAAAATAAGTGAAAAAATTGCAATATTAATTGGAACTGTACTGTTTATTGTATTTGTAACTGGTTTAGCCTGGAGCATTAGTACCGGTTTGGCAGGCTTTGCAAGAAGTATTCCATTTTGGATAATAGTAATCTTTTGTATATCCTTACAGCTTTATGATTCTTATAAAGCAACAAAAGAATAAATATAAAATAATTTTTTTTACATTTCTCTTAAAAAACTATCAGCTGCA
>CACLNK010000025.1 GCA_902608305.1 uncultured Pelagibacteraceae bacterium
TTGTGGTTGATGAAGAATAAATGAAATATTAGAAAATGACATTTATTAATTGCTAGCAGGAGCTTTATCTTTAAATAACTTATAGTCTAAACTATCGACTAAAGCCTTAAAAGATGCATCGATAATGTTTGTAGATACACCAATGGTAAACCAATTTTTTCCTTTTGCGTCTGTACTTTCGATTGAAACTCTAGTTACAGCTTCAGTTCCTGTATTTAAAATTCGAACTTTGTAATCAACTAATTTTAAATCTTTTAAGTATTTTGAGTATTTTGCTAATCTATCAATATTATTTCTTATAGCATTATCCAAAGCATTTACAGGACCATTGCCTTCGCCTTCACAGACAATTTTTTCACCATCAACTTCCAACTGGGCTTTAGCTGTTGAAATAATTTTTCCAGATGAGTTTTTCCTAACTGAAACGTCATACTCTGATATAGAAATATATCTTGGAATTTCTCCAACAATTCTTCTTGCTAAAAGTTCAAATGATGCATCAGCTCCATCATAACTATATCCAATAAATTCTCTGTCTTTAACTTCTTCTAAGAGTTTCTTGATTTTAGGATCATTTTCTTTAATATTTACACCTATAGTTTTTAATCTTGAAATAATGTTTGATTTACCAGCTTGATCAGAAACTACAATGTTTCTTATATTGCCAACCTCTTCAGGATTTATATGTTCATATGTTTTAGGATCTTTTTGAACAGCTGATACATGCAAACCTCCTTTATGTGAAAAGGCTGCAGCTCCAACATATGGTAAATGCTGATTAGGTTTTCTATTTAAAATTTCATCTAAAAGTCTCGAACATTGAGTTAAATTTTTAATGTCTTTAGATTTTATATTAGTTTCAAATTTGCTAGAAAAATCTTCTTTTAAAAAAAAAAGTAGGAATAAGTGACATTAAATTTGCATTACCACATCTTTCACCAAGACCGTTAATTGTGCCTTGAACTTGTCTAACTCCAGCTAAAACTGCAGCTAAAGTATTTGCAACAGCATTACCAGTATCATTATGCGCATGAATTCCTAAATTCTTTCCTGGAATTTGTTTTGAAACTTCGCTAACAATTTTAGATACTTCTTGAGGTAAAGTTCCTCCATTAGTATCACATAAAACTATCCATCTAGCTCCTTGTGTATAAGCAGCTTTAAGACAGGATAATGCATATTTTGGATTGTTTTTATATCCGTCAAAAAAATGCTCTGCATCGAACATGAATTCTTTTTTTTCTTTAATAAAATGCTTTGCACTCTCACTAATATTTTCTAAATTTTCTTCATTAGAAATACCTAAAGCGACATCAACATGAAAATCCCAAGATTTACCAACCAAACAAATCGAAGGTGCGTTTGAGTCAATAAGTGCTGATATGACAGGATCATTATTAGCGCTTCGGCCTGTTCTTTTTGTCATACCAAAAGCTGTTAATTTAGAATTTTTAAACTTAATTTTTTTTTGGAAAAACTCAGTATCAGTAGGATTTGCTCCAGGCCACCCTCCTTCGATATAATCTACTCCTAGATTATCTAAAGCCAAAGCTATTTTTTCTTTATCATCTATAGAAAAATCAACACCTTGTGTTTGTTCACCATCTCTAAGAGTGGTATCAAATATGTATAATCGTTCTTTGCTCATTAATTATTTCATCTAAATTTCCAAAAGGTTTTAGCATCTTTATCTTCTATTAAAACACCTTTATCTAAAAGTTCATTTCTAATTCTATCAGCTTCTTTATAATCCTTATTTTCTCTAGCTTTATTTCTTAAATTAATTTCTTTAATAATATCTTGCTCAGAAATTAAAGCTTTTTTCTTTTTAAATTCTAACCATTGATCTTTTGTTTCATTAAGAAGACCAACAAAATTACAGGCTGAGATAAATATTTTTTTATCATTCTCATTTCCATTTTTAGCCTTATCAAAAAGATTATGAAGATTTGATATATAGCCAGGAGTGTTTAAATCATCATACAAAGGTAGAAACATTTCATGTGGAATTTTTAATGGAGTTTTTAAAGATAAATAGATTTGATACCATTTATCAATTGTATTTTTGCATTCATTTAATAGTTTATCATTCCAATCTAAAGGTTGTTTATAATGTGCACTCATCAAGGCAAATCTTAAAATTTGTCCACTAACTTTTCCTTTAAAGTCATTTATTTTTAAAATATTACCTTGAGATTTTGCCATTTTTTCATTTGAGATTGTAATAAAAGCATTGTGAACCCAGTAATTAGCAAAAACTTTTGTATCATTAGCACATCTCGATTGAGCTATTTCATTCTCATGGTGAGGAAAAAGTAAATCAATTCCACCTCCATGAATATCAAATTCATTACCCAAAAACTTTTTTGACATAGCAGAGCATTCTAAGTGCCAACCTGGCCTCCCTTGTCCCCAGGGAGATTTCCAAGATGGTTCATTTTCATTAGAAGGTTTCCACAAAACAAAGTCTTCAGGATTTTTTTTATTTTCTGAAACCTCAACTCTAGAACCAGCAATTAAATCTTCTAATTTTTTATTTGATAAATTTCCATAATCTTTAAATTTGTTTACTTCAAAATAAACATGTCCAGTTTTTTCATATGCAAAATTTTTATCTAACAATTGACTTATCATATCAATCATAAGGTTAATATTTTCTGTTGCTTTTGGTTCTTCTGTTGGTTTTTGGCAGTTTAAAAAAATACAATCATCATGAAAATTTTTAGTAATTTTTTTAGTAATTTCAGACACCGAAATTTTTTGATCTTGTGAAGCTTGAATAATTTTGTCATCAATATCTGTAATATTTCTGATGTAGTTAACTGATTTATTTCCATACTTGCACTTTAAAACTCGAAAAAGAATATCAAATATTACTAAAGGTCTAGCATTTCCTATATGTGGATCGTCATATACAGTTGGTCCACATACATACATTCCAATTTTTTTTTTATCTATAGGAACAAATTTTTCTTTTTTTGTTACTTAGGTTATTTGTTAAAAAAATATCATTATTCATTGTTGTAAAAATATACTTTATATTTAGATTTGTGAATCTAATTGATTAGTTGGGAATCTTACATACTGGAATTGGTTCCATCTTATGTAAGTTTAGTTTTCTTATTTGCTCATATTTAACACGATTTACTGAATTAGGATTATTCATAGCTTCTTCTAATTCTTTATAGCTTAATCCTATTTGGCCTTCGTCAGTTCTACCATCATCCCATAGGCCATCTGTTGGTTGGGCATTCATAATTTCATCTAGTATTTTAAGTTCTTTACCTAATTCCCAAACTTCAGTCTTATTACAATCACCAATGGGAGATATATCAACACCGCCATCACCATATTTGGTATAAAAACCAATTCCAAAATCTTCAATTTTATTCCCTGTTCCTACTACAATACCTTTATTAGCAGAAGCGGCTTGATAAAGTGCTGTCATTCTTAATCTTGCTCTAGAATTAGCTAGTCCATGTTCGTTATCAAAAATTAATAAACTAGACTGAAAAGTTTTAAACAAGTTGTCTAAATCCAATGTATGAGCTTCAACATTTTTAAAGTTTTTAGTTAACCACTGCTGATGTTTAAGACTTAGGTCATGATCGGTCTTTTTTTGTTTAATCGGCATTGATAAAATGATTGTTTTTAAGCCAGTCATTGCACTTAATGTACTAGAAACAGAAGAGTCTATTCCACCAGATATACCAATAACTAATGACTCTGCTTTATTTGGCATTGAATTGACATAATCCTTTATCCAATTACTTATGAAAGATACTTTTTCAGATGGTTTCATATATTATAAAATTTAAACAATAGTGTACTTAATGCAATTGTTTAAGATGCCGCTTTAATATTGTTTTTTGAATATAAAGCATTTTTTTTAATTTCATCTGAAATTAAAAATGCTAATTCTAAAGCTTGGTTAGCATTAAGTCTTGGGTCGCAATGAGTGTGATATCTGTGTGATAAATCTTGATCAGATATTTTTTTGAGCTCCGCCAGTGCACTCGGTAACGTCTTTGCCCGTCATCTCAATATGCAAACCTCCTGCAAAACTTCCTTCGCTTTGGTGACAAGAAAAAACATTTTTAACTTCCTTAACAACATTGTTAAAAGGACGAGTCTTATATCCAGTGGTAGATTTAATCGTATTACCATGCATAGGATCACATGACCAAATAACATTTAATCCTTCCTTTTTAATAGATCTAATTAATTTAGGCAAAAACTTTTCTACATTACCATGTCCAAATCTTGAAATTAATGTGATCTTTCCTTTTTTGTTTTTTGGATTTATTGCATTACAAATTTTTACAATTTCATCTGGCTTAGATGTTGGGCCACATTTTATTCCAATTGGGTTTTCAATTCCTCTACAAAATTCAACATGACCTCCATCAAGTTGTCTTGTTCTATCACCGATCCACACAAAATGGGCAGAAGTATCATGATATTCTCCTGTAGTTGAGTCTACTCTGGTCATTGACTCTTCGAAAGGTAATAACAGTGCTTCATGAGAAGTCCAAAAATTTACTGTTTTTAACCTTCTATTAAAATCAGAATTAATTCCACAAGCATCCATAAAAGCTAATGCATCTGCAATCTTATCTTCAAGTTCTTTAAATTTTTTTGCTTGCGGACTTTTTTTTATAAATCCTAAATTCCATGTATGAACCATTTTTAAATCTGCGAAACCTCCATGAGAAAATGCCCTTATAAGATTTAATGTAGATGCTGATTGAGAATAAGCTTTAAATAACCTTTTTGGGTCAGGTGTTCTTAATTTTTTATTAAATTCTATACCATTAATATTGTCTCCTAAGTAACTAGGCAACTCTACACCATCTTTTGTTTCGGTTGGTGCGCTTCTAGGTTTTGAAAATTGTCCTGCAATTCTTCCTAGCTTAACAACTGGCAATGATGCCGAATATGTAAGAACTAATGACATCTGCAGCATCACTTTAAAGGTATCTCTAATACTATCAGGATGAAATTCAGAAAAACTTTCTGCACAATCTCCACCTTGAAGCAAGAATGCTTTACCATCTACAACATTTGCTAGTTGTTCTTTTAAATGTCTAGTTTCACCAGCAAATACCAATGGGGGAAAACTTTTAATTTTCCCGAGAACCATATCTAGTTCTTTTTTATCCGGATATTCAGGAATATGTTTAACAGGATAATTTCTCCAGCTATTTGTTTTCCATTTTTTCATAATTCAACTCTAAGATGTATTTATAGATTAATTGATTATAAAGTAAATTTCTTTTTTAAAATTTATTTATTCTACTGTTACTGATTTTGCTAAGTTTCTTGGTTTATCAATGTCACAATTTTTTAACAAAGCTACATGATAAGCTAAAAATTGAATTGGTATTGTTAGTAAAAATGAATTCAGAGTTGAATTAGTTTTTGGTATTTGAAATTTAAATCTAATATTTTCATTCATTGTTGTAGAAGCATCATCAGTAATCATAATAACTTTTCCACCTCTAGCTATAACTTCTTGCATATTTGAAATTGTTTTTTCATAATATCTATCTTTAGGTGCTAAAACGATTACTGGCATGCCATCTTCTATCAATGCAAGAGGCCCATGTTTCATCTCGCCTGCCGCATAACCTTCTGCATGTATATATGATAATTCTTTTAGTTTAAGAGCCCCTTCCATGGCAATTGGATAAGAATAGCCCCTACCTAAATACATAGTTCCTTTGGCAGTTATAAAATCTTTTGCTATAACTTGAATATCATTTTGTTTAGACAATGTTTCTTTAATAAAATCTGGTAATTTTTTTAAATCTAAAATCATTTTTTTATATTCATCAAAATCAATATCGTCTCTTTCTTTAGAAATCTTTAAAATTAATAAATAAAGTACTAACATTTGCCCCAAAAATGCTTTTGTAGATGCAACACCTATTTCAGGTCCTGCATGTATAGGTAAAACAAAATCTGCTAATCTTGCAATTGAACTTTCTACTACATTAACAATACCACACGTTTTAACTTTATTTATTTTACATTTTTCTAGTGCTGCATAAGTATCTGCTGTTTCTCCAGATTGAGAAACAAAAATATAAAGATCATTTTTATTTAACTTTACATTTCTATATCTAAATTCAGAAGCAATGTCCGCATCTACATCAATTGAAGTAAATTCCTCAATCCAATATTTAGCTATTAAACATGAATGGTAAGCAGTACCACAAGCAATTAATCTAATTTTATTAATTTTTTTTGGCTCGATTGGTAAGTTATATATATTTATTTCATTACGAGTTTTATCTAAATATTCGTTAATGCATTTTTTAGTACTAAGTGACTGCTCATCAATTTCTTTTGACATGAAATCTTTAAAATCACCTTTATCAGCTATATTATCGTCTTGCGATAATTCAAAAATTTCTTTATTAATTTTTTTTTTTTGAAAATTATAAAATTCAACTTTTTCTTCATATAACAAGCAAAAATCTCCATCATCTAGATAAGAAATTTTATTTGTCATTGTTTTAAGAGCATATGAATCTGATCCTATAAAATTTTCATTATGACCATAACCCACTGCTAAGGGACTTCCTCTTCTAGCTCCGATTACAACATTATTAAAATCTTTAAAAATTACCCCTAAAGCAAAACTTCCCTCAAGTTTTTCAAGAGTTTTGTAAATACAATTTATTAAATCTTCTGATTTTAAAAAAATCAGTTAGTATTACAGTTATAACTTCTGTGTCTGTCTGTGATTTAAAAGAATAACCTTTTTTAATATATTCATCTCTTAACTTGTCAGAATTTTCAATAATGCCATTATGAACAACAGAGACTGCTTCAGAAGAATGTGGGTGCGCATTTACTTTATTTGGTATTCCATGAGTTGCCCATCTAACATGGCCTATTCCCAAGTTTCCGTTTGATGGTTTTTGAAAAAGGATTTTTTCCAAGTTGTCAACTCTGCCAGAACATTTCTGTTCATTAATTTGTCCTTTGTTAATAGTTGCAATTCCAGCTGAATCATAACCACGATACTCAAGTTTTTTTAAAGCACCTATTATGTTTGCTGAAACAGATTTATTGCTAACGATTCCAACTATTCCACACATTATTTTTTTCTTTTGTAATTTTTAATTTCAACTTGTGAAGATCTTGTTAATGCTAATGATTTTGTTCTAACATTTTTTGTTATAACCGAACCTGCTCCAACGGTACTATTTCCGTTAATGGTGATTGGTGCTACTAAAGATGAATTTGAACCAATAAAAACATTATTTTTAATTTTAGTTTTATTTTTTTTAACTCCATCATAATTACAAGTAATTGTGCCAGCTCCTATATTTACAGAATTTCCCATGGTAGCATCTCCTATATAAGACAGATGATTAACTTTTGAATTTTTTCCTATTTTACTTTTTTTAACTTCTACAAAATTTCCAACTCTTGATCCTTTTTGTAGAATTGTACCTGGTCTTAGTCTCGCATATGGACCTATATTAACGTCATTTTCTATTTTTGAACTTTCTAGATGTGAAAAAGAAAATATTTTAACATTGTTGCCAATATTTACCTTAGCACCTATTACTACATATGGATCAATTACAACATTTTTTCCTATTTTTGTGTCTTCAGAAAAAAAAATAGTTTCGGGAGCAATCATTTTAACTCCTAATTTTATAAATTTATTTCTAAGTTTGTTTTGTATTTTTTGTAAATTTATTTGTTTCATTTGAAAAAATCTTTATATTAAGTAAAACATTATCTTAATTCACAAATTATTTCTTAAAAATACTTTGTATATGACTCAAAACTACACAATTTTATTTGATTTGGATGGAACATTAGTTGATACAGCTCCAGATTTAATGAATGCACACAATCATGTTATGACCAAATATGGTTATCAAACTAAAAGCACTGAAGAAATTAGAAATCTAGTTGGCAAAGGCGCCAGCGCTTTAATAGGTAGATCTTTATGGGGAAATGCAAAAGAGGAATTTGGAAAAATTAAAAATCAAAAAACTAAAAATGAAATGGTAAAGGAATTTATTAATTTTTATGGAAAAAATATCCTTAATGAAAGTACTTTAATTAATGGTGTTGAAAATTTTTTAAAATGGTGCAAAGAAAAAAAAATTTCTATGGCGGTCTGCACTAATAAACAGGAACATCTAGCAATAGATTTGCTTAAAAAAATAGGAATTTATGATTTTTTTGAATATGTCGCAGGATCAAATACTTTTGACTATTGCAAACCTGATCCTAGACACTTAACAAGTATTATTGAAATTTTAAATGGAGATATAAAAAAAAGTTTAATGATTGGAGATAGTGAAACAGATGCTAATGCAGCAAAATCAGCCTCTTTACCTATAATTTTGCTTGAAAACGGTTACACAGAAAGAAACACTAATGAAATTTATCACAACCATTTAATTAAAGATTATGTGGGTATTGAAAAAATAGTTTCTCAATATTTACATGATTGATTTTAATCTATTTATTGGGTTAGTTACTTTTTATTTTGTTATGTACGTAACTCCTGGCCCAAATAATGCCATGGTGCTTACATCAGGCATTAAGTTTGGTTTTTCCAAAACAATGCCACATATGTCAGGAATTACAATTGGACATGTTTGTCAAACTATTGTTGTTTGTTTAGGTTTTGGAAAAATATTTCAAATGTTTCCTGAAATTCAAAATACTTTAAAGATCATATGTGCTTTGTACTTGTTATATCTTGGTTATAAAATTGTTGGATCCTTTAGTAAAATCAAAGAAGACAGTTCTAGACCTCTTAAATTTTATGAAGCTTCATTATTTCAACTTGTTAATCCTAAAGCTTGGACAATTTCCACTATGGTTGCATCTGGTTTTCTTCCTAAAGATGAAAAGCTAATAATATCAATTTTATTCATTTCAATTACTGCTTTAATAATTTGTCCACTATCAATATCAGTTTGGGCAGCTTTTGGTACAGGAATTAGAAATTTAGTAAAGAATAATAAAAAAAAAGCTATTGTTGAGTATTTTTTAGCAATTTTGCTTTTAATCACTGCTATTATGATTGTAATAGAAAAATAATTAATTATTACTATTAAAAAAATTAAGGAGAAGTTTTGATTTCGCATAAAGTAAAAGTTTACCCTTCAAAAATTTATTTACCTAAAAAAAAACAACTCGCTTGGAAAATTGCAAACATTGCAAATGACAATGCAAAACTAAATAAAAAAGCAGTTGAAATGGTTATTAATAGAATAATTGATAATGCTTCTGTTGCTATAGCTTCTTTAAATAGAAAAGCTGTAATATCATCAAGAGAAATGGCTTTAAAACATCCCCGAAAAAATGGCGCTACATTATTTGGAATAAACTCAAAACTTAGATTTGATTGTGAATGGGCTGCTTGGTCTAACGGAACTGCTGTTAGAGAACTTGATTTCCACGATACCTTTTTAGCAGCTGACTATAGTCACCCTGGTGACAACATTCCTCCACTTATAGCTGTTGGCCAACAAATGAAAAAAAGTGGCTTTGATCTTTTAAGGGGAATTATTACCGCTTATGAAGTTCAGGTAAACTTAACAAAAGGTATTTGTTTGCATAAACATAAAATAGACCACATTGCACACTTAGGCCCTAGTGTTGCAGCGGGCTTGGGCGCTATGTTGAAATTAAATACTGAAATAATTTACCAAGCTATTCAACAAACATTACATACAACAATATCAACCAGACAATCTAGAAAAGGAGAAATATCAAGTTGGAAAGCATTTGCTCCAGCCCATGCTGGAAAACTTGCGATAGAAGCGGTTGATAGAGCTATGAGAGGCGAAAATTCTCCAAGTCCAATTTATGAAGGGGAAGATAGTGTAATCTCTAGAATACTAGATGGTAAAAAAAGAGTTTATCATGTTCCTCTTCCAAATATAGGAGAAAGTAAAAAAGCTATTTTAGAAACTTATACAAAAGAATATTCAGCCGAATACCAATCTCAAGCATTGATTGATATTGCAAAAAAATTAAACAAAAAAATTCCAAATTTAAATCTAATTAAAAAAATCGATATTTACACAAGTCACCATACACATTATGTTATAGGCACTGGTGCAAATGATCCTCAAAAAATGGATCCTAATGCAAGTAGAGAGACATTGGATCATTCAATAATGTATATCTTTGCTGTTGCTTTAGAGGATGCTGATTGGCATCATATTAAATCTTATACAAAACAAAGAGCTAATCGAAAAAAGTACCATAAAAATTTGGAAATCAATTAAAACTCATGAAGATAAAAAATGGACTAAAAAATATCATGATCCAAGTCCAAAAAACAAATCTTTTGGTGCAAAAGTAGTGATTACTTTAACTAATGGTAAAAAAATCATGGATCAGCTTGATAAAGCGAATGCTCATCCTTATGGATCTCGTCCATTTAAACGACAAAATTATGTTGAAAAATTTTTAACACTCACTGATGGAATTTTAGATAAAAAAGAAAGTTCTAGATTTTTGAAGACTGTTCAAAATTTGCAAAATTTAAAAAAAGGTGAATTAAATAAATTAAATATTCAAATTAAAAAAAATCAAATCAAGAAAAATTTAAAAAAAGGAATATTTTAATGCATTTTATAAAAAAAAGTTCTGAAGAAAAAAGAAAAGATTTAAATGACAAATTAAAATCTAACAAAATTTTAAGAGTACCTGGTGCATACAATCCTTTAACCGCAAAAGTTATTGAAGAAATAGGTTATGAAGCTGTTTATGTTTCTGGTGGTGTAATAGCAAACGATCTTGGATACCCTGATATAGGATTAACTACACTTAAAGATGTTAGCTATAGATCTAATCAAATAGCAAGAGTTACAAATCTTCCAACCATTGTTGATGTTGATACAGGTTTTAAATCCTGTGAAGAAACAATAAAAACTTTTGAAAGGTGTGGGGTAGCCGCTGTTCATATTGAAGATCAAATTGAACAAAAAAGATGCGGTCATCTAGATAATAAAGAACTAATTTCAAAAGAAAAAATGGTTGATAAAATAAAAAAATGTGTAAATGCAAGAACAGATAAAAATTTTAAAGTTATTGCTCGATCTGATGCAAAAGATGTTGAAGGAATAGATAAAATGATTGATAGATGCAAATCGTATGTTGAAGCGGGTGCAGAAATAATATTTCCTGAAGCTCTTAAAGATGAGAAAGAATTTCAAATTGTTAGAAAATCTCTCGAATGTTATTTACTTGCAAACATGACCGAATTCGGTAAATCAAAAATATTAAATTATAAAGAATTAGAAAATCTTGGATACAATATTGTTATTTATCCAGTCACAACTCAAAGATTGGCTATAAAAAGTGTAGAAGAAGGATTGCGTGTCATTTTTGAAGATGGACATCAGAATAACATTGTTGATAAAATGCAGACTAGAAAAAGATTGTATGATTTAGTTGAATACGAAAAATATAATGCATTGGACGAAAATATATACAATTTTAGCTCTGAGGGGCACGAATAATGAGTGATGATATAAAAAAAGGATTATTAGGAATTGTTGTTGATGAAACAACAATATCTCAAGTGATGCCTGAAATCAATTCTCTCACTTATAGAGGTTATACTGTGCAAGAACTTTGTGACAAATGTAGCTTTGAGGAAGTAGCGTTTTTAGTTCTTAATGGAGAACTTCCAAACGAAAAACAATTAAAAAAATTTATTAAAGAAGAAAGATCAAATAGAAAACTTTCCAAACAAATTTTAAAAGATATTCAAAAAATGCCCAAAAAAGCCCATCCGATGGATGTTATAAGAACCTCAGTGAGTTTGATGTCTCTAGAGGATAAAGAGACTAAAGATAACTCTTCAAAAGCAAATATGAGAAAAGCAATGAGAATATTTGCAAAAACACCTACTGCTATAGCTGCCTTTTTTAGGGTAAGAAAAGGTAAAAAGATAATAAGCCCTAAGAAAAATTTGTCTTTTTCAGAAAATTTTTTTCATATGTGTTTTGGAAAAGTTCCCACCAAAGAAATAGTTAAAGCTTTTGATGTATCATTAATTCTTTATGCCGAACATAGTTTTAATGTTTCAACATTTACTGCAAGAACTATAACAAGCAGTTTGTCAGATATTCATGGTGCAATCACAGGTGCTATTGCCAGTTTAAAAGGACCATTACATGGAGGTGCAAATGAAGAAGTGATGCATATGATGAATAAAATTAAAAAACCCGAAAATGCTTTAAAATGGATCAATAATACTCTTGATAAAAAAGATGTTGTAATGGGTTTTGGTCATAGAGTTTATAAAAAAGGAGATTCGAGAGTACCTACTATGCAAAAATATTTCAAAAAGGTTGCTGAAATTAAAGGTGACAAAAAATTTAACAAGATCTACGATATTGTTGAAAGAGTAATGATTGATAGAAAAAATATTCACCCTAATGTTGATTACCCTACTGGTCCAACTTATCATTTAATGGGATTTGATACAGATTTCTTTACACCAATTTTTGTTATTTCAAGAATTACTGGTTGGTCAGCCCACATTATGGAACAACATGCAGCTAATAAACTAATTAGACCTCTTTCCAAATATAAAGGACAAGAGCATAGAAAAGTAATGCTGCTAAATTATAGATAGTTAGCTAGAAAAAGCTTCAACCCAAGTTCCTCGTGTGGAAGCTTTAGAATATTCTGTGGCACGGCCTTCAAAAAAAATTCATGTGTTCTACTGCATTAAGCATTGTGTCTAACCAAGTGAGCGGATTTTTATCAATTTTATAAATTGGATCTAATCCTAACTGAGATAATCTTCTGTTGCCAATAAATCTTATATAATCCTTAACATTTTGTGCTGTAAGACCTTGCATTGGCCCCATTTGAAAAGCTAAGTCAATAAATGCATCTTCATGAGCAATAATTGTTCTACAAGCTTCATAAATTTCTTTTTTCAACTCAGGTGTCCAAGTTTCTGGGTTTTCATGAATAAATTCTTTAAATAATCTAATCATAGAATTACAATGTAAAGTTTCATCTCTAACAGACCAAGTAACAATTTGGCCCATTCCTTTCATTTTATTGTGTCTCGGAAAATTTAAAAGTATAGCAAAACTCGCAAACAATTGAAGTCCTTCAGTAAATGCACTGAATACAGCAATTGTTTTTGCAATATCATGATTTGATTTAACATTAAACTCTTGCATGTAATCATATTTGTCTTTCATTTCTTTGTATTTCATGAAAGCAGAATATTCTGATTCAGGCATTCCGATAGTGTCAAGAAGATGAGAATATGCTGCGATGTGAACTGTTTCCATTGAAGCAAAAGATGTCATCATCATTAGAACTTCTGTTGGTTTAAAAACATTCATATAATGACGTATGTAACAGTTGCTCACTTCAACGTCAGCTTGAGTAAAAAATCTAAATATTTGAGTTAGTAAATTTTTTTCTGCTATGCTCAGGTTTTTTTGCCAATCTCTAACATCATCTCCTAATGGCACTTCCTCAGGTAACCAATGAATTCTTTGTTGAGTTAACCAAGCATCATAACACCATGGGTATCTAAAAGGTTTATAAACAGGATTGCCTACAAGTAATCCATTTTTTTTCTGAATAACTTCTTGTTTTATTTTTTCTACTACTGACATGATAAACATTCCTCGTATTCTGTTTCTTCAGTCGTTTTATTTTTTTTATAAACATTATTTAAAACATCAGTTGATTTTGCATCATTAACATTTTCAGCGCGTTGAATTGATTTTGATCTGCAATAATAAAGGCTTTTTAAGCCTTTTTTCCACGCATCAAAGTGAATTTTATGTAATGTTTTTTTATGGACATCTGCGGGTAGAAACAAGTTAATAGATTGTGCCTGAGAAATATAAGGTGTTCTGTCTCCACTTAGTTCGATAATCCATTGTTGATCCACTTCGAAAGCTGTTTTAAAAACATCCTTTTCAAGTTCTGTTAAAAAATCTAGATGCGACACTGATCCTTGATTAGTTGTAATGCTTGACCAAGTTTCATCATTATTTTTACCATATTTTTCTAATAATTTTTGAAGATATTTATTTCTAACATTGTAAGATCCAGATAAAGTTTTATGGGTATAACTGTTAGCAGCACTTGGTTCTACACCGGGCGAGGCACCTCCACATATAATTGAAATTGAAGCTGTTGGAGCAATTGCTGTTTTATTTGAAAATCTTTCTTTAATGTCATAATCTGCAGCATCAGGACATGCACCTCTTTCTTCTGCTAAGTCTTTTGAAGCTTGATCAACTTTTTCTTGAATATCTTTAAATATTTTTTTATTCCATGTTTTGCTCATTACAGATTCAAGAGGTATCATTTTTTTTTGAAAATAAGAGTGTAGCCCCATAACACCAAGGCCAACACTTCTTTCCTTTTCAGCTGAATATTTTGCTCCACTAAATTGTTCTGGAGCTTTATCAATAAAATCTGACAAAACATTATCCAAAAACCTCATAACATCATTGATTATATTTTTATCATCTTTCCATTCATCATATTTTTCTAGGTTCATTGACGATAAACAACAAACAGCCGTCCTATCTTTTCCATCTTTATCTATGCCTGTTGGTAAAGTTATTTCGCTACATAGATTTGAAGTTTTAACATTTAACCCTGCAAGTTTATGATGTTGTGGAATAAGTCTGTTAACAGTATCAATAAAAATTATATATGGTTCTCCAGTTTCTATTCT
>CACLNK010000026.1 GCA_902608305.1 uncultured Pelagibacteraceae bacterium
ATTGCTACAAAACTAATAATTCCAACTAACAGGAAATTTATAAAACTTATACTTTTTTTCTTTTTTGGAACGTTTTCATTTGTTTGGTCAATTTCATTATTAGCGTCATTTTCATAAATTTTTTTTATTATTTTAGATTTTTTTTTGGTTTTTTTTACAATCAATTCTTCAACCGGTTCGTTTTCAATTGGAACTTCATCAGCTGGTTTATCCTTAATTGGAACTTCATCAGCTGGTTCATCTTTAATAGGAATTTCATTTTTTAATTCTAATTTAGATATTGGTGTATAGTGCCATTGATGGGAGCAGGAACCGCACTCCAAAAGTCTTCCTTTATCTGGAATCAAGTTATCTTGAATTTCAAACTTTTTATTACAATTTTCGCACTGGATGATCATAATTTCTTATAACTCAAAATTTATATAAAATCTGTCATTTTTGCTATTGTTTATGCTTTTAAATTATCTTTATGTATTGTAATAGTACCCGTATTCGGGGCGTAGCGCAGCCTGGTAGCGCATCTGGTTTGGGACCAGAGGGTCGCAGGTTCAAATCCTGCCGCCCCGACCAATTATTATGAAAAAAGCTAAAATTTACAAACCATCAAAAACAGCCATGCAATCTGGTCTTGGTAAACTTAATAAATGGATTATTGAATTTAAAACTAAAAACACTGGTATTAATCCTTTAATGGGCTGGGAAAGCTCTACTGATACTTTATCAGAACTTAAATTGGAGTTTTCCACAAAAGAGTTAGCTATTGAATATGCAAAAAAAAATAAAATTAAATTTGAACTAATAGAACCTCAAGAAAGAAAAATAGTCAAAAAATCTTACGCAGATAATTTTACTAAGTAAATGTTTAAATTTTTTAATTCTAGAAAATGGTTTTTATGGGCATGGATTGGTTCATTTGTTATTCTTTCTTCCCTGTGGGTACAGGTAAAAATTGATGTAGAAATTAATGAATGGTTTGGTCAATTTTATGACATGATACAAAAAGCACTAAGTGCTCCAAATTCAATCACTATTAATGAATATTGGGCAAGTTTAGCATCATTTATTACACTAGCAGGAATGTATATTGCTCTTTATGTTGCAATAAGCTTTTTTACTGCACACTTTTTGTTTAGATGGAGAACGGCGATGGTGGAATGGTATCATTCTGTTTATGATAAAGCTCGTAAAATAGAAGGTGCTTCACAAAGAGTACAAGAGGATACTATTAAGTTTACTCGTATAATGGAATCACTTGGTACAAGTTTTATTGAGTCAGTTATGGTATTAATACAATTTGTTCCAATATTATTAGGATTATCCATTGGTATACCCATATTTTTTTTTGGTGACTGGCAATATGGATTAATTACAGGCGCATTATTATGGACATTAGGTGGTACTGCCTTCTTAATAGGTCTAGGTTGGTTTTTACATTTAGTTGGAGTTGAATATGATTTGCAAAAAAAAGAAGCTGCTTATAGAAAAATATTAGTAATAGCAGAAGATGATGACAATGTTAGACCAAAAACAATCAACGAATTGTTTGACGATGTTCGTTCAATCCATTTTTTAAGTTATATTCGTTATTTGTACTTTAACATTGGTCGTATGGCTTATTTACAAGCTAATGTGTTATCTGCATATGTTTTTCTAGCACCAGCTATCGTTGCAGGGGTTGTAACACTTGGTGTTATGCAACAAATAATAAGAGCTTTCGGAAGAGTCGAGGGTTCTATGCAATATCTATTAAAAGCTTGGCCTACAATTATAGAATTGGCAAGCGTCTATAAACGTTTAAAAGAATTTGAAGCTAAAATTATTTCTTCAGAAGAAGAAGTAAAAATTGCTGAATAAATGGACTTAATATTTAAGCTATTTAACGTATTATTTCCTGTGTTTTTGACTATAGCCATAGGATATTGGTATGGAAAAAAGGACCCTAAATTTGATACAAAATTTATAACTACTTTTTCTGGAACTTTTGGTCTTCCATGCATAATATTTTATTCACTTACTGTTTCTAATATAGATTTTCAAGTTTTTTTAAAATTTTCATATTACATAATTATTTATGTTGGAATATTTTCTATAATTGGCATAGTTGTTCTTAAATTTATAAACAAGGACGCTGTACGATTACTACCACCTTTAATTCTTCCAAATACTGGAAATATGGGAATACCCATTTGTTTGTTCGCTTATGGAAATTCTGGTCTTGCAATAGCAACATCAATTACATCTATCATTCTAGTTCTTCATTTTAGTTTAAATATTTTATTATCGAGTAAAAAATTTTCTATAAAACCACTAATCAAATGTGTTCCTGTGTACGCCTTGCTTTTTTCATTAATTTTTGTTTATTTTAAAATTCCGGCTCCTAAATTTTTGGAAAATGCTACTTTTTTAATAGGGTACTCTACAATTTTTCTAGTCCTAATGTCTGTAGGTATAGCTTTATCCAAAATAAAAGTTTTTAATTTTAAAGAAGCTTTAATTTATTCATTTGTTAGATTAATCATTGGACCATTAATTGGATTTTATTTTGTTCATTTCTTTAATCTTTCAGGTGTAGAAGCGGGCGTGATGTTTATTCAAGCATCAATGCCGTCAGCTGTACTAACATATTTAATTGCAAAAATGTATTCAACCAAAAGCGTATATAATAACATTGCAGAAACTGTTGCATTGTCTACTTTTTTATCATTTTTTACATTGCCAATTGTTGTATTTATATCTCTTAAATATTTTATATAAAATTAAGTGAAAGCTATTATTTTAAATTTATTGGCCTGGGTATTTCTCCCATTCATGGATGGAATAGCCAAGTACTTAAGTGCTGACATGCCCGTACTTCAAATAACATGGGCTAGATATTTTTTTACTGTAGCTTTTACACTTCCAATAATGTTTTTCTTTTTTAATAAACAGTTGACTTGGTCTGAAAAACCAAAACTTCAAATTATTAGAGGAATTATTTTATTATGTGCTAATATTTGTTTTTTTTATTCTATTTCAGTCATTTCTTTAGCTAAGGCTTTAACTTTAGCTTTTATCGCACCATTAATTGTTACAGCTTTATCCCCAGTTATATTAGGTGAAAGGGTAGGAGTTAGAAGGTGGGCAGCTGTTGTTGTTGGTTTTATAGGAACTTTAGTTGTTATTAGGCCAGGTTTTGTTGAATTAAATTTAGCTAGTTTTGCAGCTTTAGGAACCGGAGTGATGTATGGATTTTATTTGCTTATAACTCGAAAATTAAGCACCTCTGACAATCCTCTGTTAACGCTTTTATTAACTGGTTTAACAGGAGCTATAATTATTTCTTTTGCAATGCCTTTTGTGTGGGTTCAACCAACTCTTAATCAATGGTATTTAATGTGCTCTATAGGCGTTTTCGCTATAATAGGACACTTGTTCTTAATACTTTCACTAAAATACGCAGATGCTTCTAAATTAGCTCCTTTTAGCTATTTTGAAATCATTACAAACATATTAATTGGTTATTATTTCTTTAGTAATTTTCCTGATAGTTGGACTTTCCTTGGATTATTTATAATAATTTGTTCAGGTATTTATATTTCTAGAAGGGAAAGCCATATTTCTTCTAATTAATATAATATAATGTATTACATTAATTATCTTATATAAGTTATTGAAAGTATTAGATAAATTGATAAACTTAAAGTTAACTATAAAGAATATGGCATACTGACTTCTATTACTGAGCGATCTCAAAAAAAATAAATATGGGTGAAAAAGTCAATAAATATAAGGGTTATTTGATCCTTATAATTAAAGTACTGAAAAGGAAGAAGTTTTAATCGTTAATAAAGAAAATATAGAGATGAATTAGACAAAAACAGTGGTTTTTTTGGTCTTAAAAAAACGTTGCTATAGCTAGATTCTAGAGGCTTGCACAAAATGAATATAGCATTTAAACGGCCATAGAAGGGGTTTATTTTACGATATACTGATATACAGTACAACTGAAGGACGAAACTTATAAATATAAAGAGAATAGGGGTCTAGTAATCATAAAACGTTGGTATTGCTAACTTTTAGAGCGAAAAACCTTCCTTTTTTAGGAGTTTTTTCTTAGTTTTTGTCCCTCCAGGACTTGAGAAACCACCCAAGGTTCCATCAGATCTAATGACCCTATGACATGGCACTTTAGGAGCATATGGGTTCTTAGCACAGGCATTGGCTACAGCACGTGCTGATTTAGGCCTATTTATGCCTATAGCTACCTGTTTATAGGTCTTTACTTTGCCTTTAGGTATAGTTTTAAGGTATTTCCACACTTTTAACTGAAACTTAGTACCATTCATCATTTAAATAAACAATAATCCCAAAACTAAAACAAATGTTATAGCTATTATTACAAATATCGATGCAATTGCTTTATTTTTAGTAGTTTCTTGTAATTTAGGCCAATAATTCATTATCATAAATGTTGCAATAACTACTATGAGTCCAATTAATATGTATTTTGGCATAAAAATACTTTAGCTTATTTTGTTGACATTAAAAACGCGTTATATTATAACTTCCGATAATTAATGGTTATCGGAATAAATTATGAATGAGCTAATAACTGATATAAAAAGCCTCGAATTAGAAACGTTAAAAAACTTAAAAAACTCTAAGGCATCTAATACTCTAAGAGCTTATCGAGCTGATTTTAAGGATTTTTCAGCATTCTGTGCTAAAAATGGATTAAAATCTATCCCTACAGAGCCAAAAATACTCTCATTATATCTAACTCACTTATCAGCTAACTCAAAATTTAGTACTTTAAAGCGAAGAATAGCCTCAATAAGCGTAATTCATAAGTTAAAAGGACATTATTTAGATACAAAGCATCCGATAATTATGGAGAATTTACTTGGAATAAAAAGGGTTAAAGGAAGCAACCAGAAAGCTAAAAAACCAATATTAATCAATGATTTAAGATTAATTATTAATACAATAGATAAAATAAATCAATCTGAGAAAAGAAAAATTAGAGATAAGGCAATTATACTTGTTGGGTTTTCGGGTGGTTTCAGGAGATCAGAATTAGTGAATCTTATATATGATGATATAGAATTCGTAAATGAAGGGGTAAAAATTTTCATAAAGAGATCAAAAACTGATCAATCTGGCGAAGGAATGACCAAAGCTATCCCCTACTTTGACAACAAATTATTTTGTCCAGTTGTAAGTTTAAAGAACTGGATGAACAATTCAGAAATTAAGTCAGGAAAAATATTTGATATTTCGGATAAAAGCATAGCTCTTATAATTAAAAAATATGCTTTTTTATCTGGGTTGGACCCAAATAAATATAGTGGTCACAGTTTAAGGTCCGGTTTTGCAACCTCAACGGCCGCATCTGGTGCAGAGGAAAGAAATATAATGGCTATGACAGGTCATAAGACATCACAAATGGTTAGAAGATATATTCAAGAAGCAAATTTATTTAAAAATAATGCATTAAATAAAATTAAATTTTAACGATTATATGGAAGTCCAAGATTCTGGCCAAAAATCCTTATTATTAGATGGATTCAGATCACCCGAAGGTCTTGCACAAATTTTATTAGGATTTTGATTTAGCCACGCACCCCACCAATGAAAAGGTGTAGGTCCTACAATAAAATGTTTTGAATATTTAAAGAGGTTAAAATCATTTATAGATTTGTTGTTATCATTTTTAATAAAAGTAAACTCATTTTCATTAAAATAATTACTTAAATCAGTAAAATCATTAGACCAAATAAAAAACTTAGGATTAGAAATTTTATTTTTAAAAAAAGAAACTGCTTTATTAATATAATTAATAGTATTTTTAGTAAATTGTGTTGATTTAGCAATATTTTTTATATTACCTTCAGAGAATCTATGTTGCCTAATTCCAATAGAAACAGAGTTATTATTTTTTATTAAATCAATGTATTTATTATTTTTTTTTATATAGTTTTCTTTAACAGCAAATTTTATTTTTAGATCGTTTGCGAAATCTTTGAAATATTTTTCTGACTCGTAATGACCTTCAACATATAGTAAATCAGAAAAATTCTCTTTACTTGTATTAATATAATTTAAAATTTTATTTTTATTTCTTTGTTCAATCAAAAATGATTTATTTTTTTTAAAAATATCAATTTTTTTTAATAAATTTCTATTTAAATTCGACAAAAAAGTATCAAATTTGTATTTTTTATCAGGTAAATTATGATCAATATTAAACTTATTTAGCTCATATGATCTGACTTGATTTTTCTTTTTAAAATAACCTGAAGTATTATCAATATATAAATCATAATTAATCTTTTTTGATAAAGAATAAGCATGAGCATACATAAATAATTGATTGCCTAAACCCTCAGCTATTCTAACAATCAATTTGTTTTTCATTTAATTAAAGAATTTTATAATATAAAAATTTTAATTTATTAATTAATAAGTCAACAATCATATTAAAACTAACTTTATGATTATCTACTGGACCATTATATTCAATTTTTCCGTCACCTTTTAGATAATACTTTCTAAAAAATCTTGGATTAAAACCCCATTTTAATAAAAATGTTTTAGTACCATCATTTTTTATAATTTTACTTTTTCTAGTTGTTACTGAACCAAAATGATAAACTTTAAATTTAGATAAACATTTAAATACACGAATGTTTTCTTTCCATAATTTCATGCACAAATCTGGATCAGAACCATCTCCAGGATTAAATTCTGAGCTAAACCCACCTACTTTTGTCCAAATATCTTTATGTATTAAATGTGGAGCCCAGTGAGATCCTTGTAAATCATTTGATGTGTCATTCTCGCAAAAGGCATTAAATTTATTAATATTAAAATTTTCAGGTGATGTTCCACAATCATAATTTATAATTCCATCTTTATTTGATACATTGGTCCCTGATATATAATAAAAATTATTTTTGTATCTTTTTATTTCATTTTCTAGATATAAATCCCAATTTTTACAAAAATACATATCATCATGAGAGTATAAAATAAAATTTGTTGAAGACATTAATGAAGCTTTATTAACAGCATCACATAAACCAATATTATCTTTTGAATAGGTATATAAAATTTTATTTTTTTTAATAAAATCTAAAGTACCATCTGTACCGTCATTTATATGAACTATTATTTCGTGATCATAATAGGAATTGTTTTTTATTGAAGATATAAAAAATTTTAAAAAATTAAAATTATTATAAGTAGGAACAATAATTGAAATTTTCATTAAAATAAATTAGCATTTTTTCCAATAGATTTGTCTACAATATATTTTGAAATTTTAGTTTCATTGAATATTTTAAAATATTTAATTTTTCCTTTTTTTGCAATTCTTTTTCTTTCAGTATCATTATTTTTATAAAAATTAATTTTATTAGCTAGATCGTCTAAATTTTCATATGAAACAATTTCATTTTTTTTAAAAATATCGCCCAGTTGAGTTTTTTTGTCTATAAAAGTTAATAAACCATTACCCATTAAAGAGGCTATTCTATTACTAGAGTAGTATTTTGTTGGCAAACCTCTACTTAGATTGAGACCCATTTTTGAATTTGTTAATGCATTATAAAATTCATCACCCCAAATTGGTTCTTTATTTTCAAATCCATAAAAATCATAATTTATTCCGTTTATTTTTTTAATTAAAGAGTTAAGAAAATAAATTCTACTATCATTTTTACCCTTTTTAAGTGTAGCTCTATTTACACCGTGGCTCATAGCATAAAATATATCTTTTCTTGGTTTTAATTTAAAAACATCAAAACATTCAATATTCTTATCAACTGGTATAAATATAAAATGTAAATTATTTATATTTTTATTTTGTTTTAAAAATACTGATGGGTGTGTTGTAATAAAATTATGATCGACAGTCTTTCCATAGTATGCGATTTTTTGAATATTAGCCTTTGAATCCTTTAGACTCTTCATAATAGGATCTTCATTCCATTGTGAAATTACAATATTTTTATTTAAGTTTTTGATCGACTCTAGAGTTTCAAGATCAATATTATTTGTATGTCCAAAAAATAATAAATCTGGACTATAATTTTTAAAAGTTTCAATTAGATAATTTTGAAATCTAGAAGAGGTACTATTTAAAGATATTTGTCTGTTTTGTTTAATAAAATCACGATCACTTATTTCCAATACATCATGTCCATTTCTGATAAATCCATTAGTAAATTTTTTTCCAACAGAAATGTTATAAAGTCTATGATTTAATTTTTGACCTAAATTATAAATATTAACAATCTTTAATTTATTTTTAATAAAATTGATCCTAAAATTAATAAACAAAGATTTTCTAATTTCATCAATGAGTATTGAATTTTCTTTGGTAACATGTTTTACGTTAAAGAATCCTTTATTTTGATAATCTTTTCGTAATTTTGGATTTGTAATTAGTTTTTTGATTTCATCATATAAATTTTTATAGTCTAATTTTTTTAAAATAATACAATGATCAGAAGTTTCGGGTAATCCACCCTTATTTGAAATTATTGTAGCACATCCCCTAGACGATGCTTCTAGTGAAGTTCTTCCAAATGGTTCTTCCCATCTTGACGGTACAACTGCTATTTCTGTTTTACATAAAAAATTTAAAACTTCTTTATGAGACAAATAACCTAACTCAATATGATTTTTATGATTAATAGTTGGTTTATTTCTTCGTTCATCACCAATTGAGTATGCCTTCCATTCAGGATAATCATTTAAAATTTCAATTATAGCATCTCTGTAAATATCGTAACCTTTTGAGGGATTAAGTTTTCCTACAAAAACGATTTTTTTTTCTTTTTTTAGTAATTTATTTTGTTTATGAATGCTTGGATAAACCACCTCTGTTTTATTTATTAATCTCTGATCTAAATCTATAAAAAATCTTTTTTGAACCCATTCACTTACAAAAATAATTTTTTCAACTTTTTTTAATAAATCTATTCTTTCTTTAGAACTTTTGGATCCTTTCATTGACAAAGGATCGTTGTGAAAATAAATGATAAAATTAGAATTTAATTTTTTCTTTAAAGTATTAAAAACAAGTGGCCTGTTATGAATTTCAACTATATCAAATCCCTTTCCGTCAATTTTTTTTATTAATTCTTTGCAATACTGATTAGTAGTACTTGATAATTTTGAACTTAAATCTTTGATTGTTATATTTATATAATTATTAGATAGATAATCTTTTGCATCGGTTGATCCAAATATGTAATTATTTTTTTTTAAATTAGAATGTCTAAAAAAGTCATATACCCATAACGATGCTGCGGCAGCCCTTGTTTTAGAATAATTTTCTTTATAAGGAAGAATTGTTGCAATTTTAAGCATAAATTTAATTATCTATATTAGGATAACCTTTTTGTTCATTATATAAATCTAAAAGTTTTTGAAAATCTAATACTGTATAATCTTTATTAAAATCAATTTTTTCATTAGTATTTAATTTACTTAAATCATGTTTAGCACATGAGGTTGTTAAAATAATTATAATAATCAATCTTTTCATTTTAAACCCTTGGTTTCAGAAAAATTAAAAAAAATATTCATATTTTGAACAGCTTGTCCAGCTCCCCCTTTAATTAAATTATCAATAGCCGATAATATAATTATTTTATTTTTATACTTTGTCTTACAAACAGTAATTAAACATTTATTAGTATTAATAACGCTATTTGTACCAATTGGTATATTGAATTTGGAAATTTTAACAAAAGGCTTTTTGCTATAAAATTTATTTAGCACATTTTGAATAGTTATAGGTTTGATATTGTTTTTTAAATCTACGTATATAGTACTTAAAATTCCTCTAAACATTGGGGATAAATGAGGAGTAAATGAAAAACTGATGTTTTTTTTAATTTTACTTAATTCTTGATCAATTTCAGAATTATGTCTGTGAAACCCCACTCCATATGCACTTAAAGACTCATGGAGTTTTTTTTTATTAGTTCTTTTATGTATTCCCCTGCCAGCTCCTGAATATCCAGATTTAGAATCAATTATTATATTTTTGTTTAAAATTAAATTTTTTTTAAATAGTGGTAATAGTGGCAAAAGTATTGATGTAGGGTAACATCCCGGACAGGCAATAATTTTATATTTTTTTAAATAATTTTTACAAAATTCTGGCAAAGCGTAAATACTTTTTGAAATGTTTTTAATTGATTTATGTTTTAATTTATACCATCTGTTATATTCATTTGGATCTTCAAGTCTAAAATCAGCAGCTAAGTCTATTAATATATTTTTTTTTAATAGTTGATTAGATAGAATTTGAGCTTCTCCGTTTGGAAGTGCAGTAAAAATTATATCAACATCATTGAAATAAGATTTGTTTAACTTAACAATCCTTGGTAGTCTTTTATTTTTTAGTTCACTATCAAAAAAAGAAATATTTTTACCAACAGAAGAATTTCCACATAAATATTTAATATTTATATTGGGATGTTTTAGGAGCAATTTTACTAGTTGAACACCAATATACCCTGTTGAACCAGCAATTAATACATCAAGTTTGTGCATTATTATATATAACAGTTAAAAAGTAAAAAAGGTATTATCTTTTAGAAAACTGATAACTTTTTCTAGCTTTAGCTCGACCAGGTTTTTTTCTTTCAACAGCTCGTGAATCTCTTGTCGTAAGTTTTTCTTTTCTTAAAGTAGATTTTAATTCAGAATCAAATAATAATAAAGCTCTTGAAATGCCATGCACCATAGCACCTGCTTGTCCAGTATGACCACCTCCACTAACACTACATCTAACATCGTAATCTGTAGATTGATTTATTATTTCAAAAGGTCTTAAAATTTGCATTTTATGATTTTCTCTTTTGAAATAATTCTCATAATTTTTACCATTGACATAAATTTTTCCAGACCCTTTTTTGAGCCATATTTTAGCTATAGAAGTTTTTCTTCTACCAGTAGCATACTTGCTATCTTTAAAATCTAGTTTAATTTTATTATTTTTTTTTGATAAATCTTGATTTGATTCCATTTTAATTTCTTAATAAATTTTTATTATTCAATTTTGCTAATTCAATAACAGTAAAATTTTGAGCTGAGTGAGGGTGTTCATTGCCAGAATACATTTTCAATTTTGTTAATTGTTTTTTTGCTAAAGGTCCTCCAGGTAGCATTCTTTTAACTGCAAGTTTTAATGCTTCACCAGGTTTTTTTTTATGTAAATTTTCAGGATTGATTTCTTTAATACCTCCCGGGTGTCCAGTATGTCTATAATATTTTTTATTTTTAAATTTTTTTCCAGTAAATTTGATATTTTCAATATTTTTAACAACAACAAAATCACCATGGTCCATATGTGGAGTAAAAGTTGTTTTGTGTTTTCCTCTTATAATTTTAGCTATAATCGTAGCTAATCTTCCAATTACCGCATTAGTGCCATCTATAATGTACCAGTCATTCTTTAGCTCATTTTTTTTAATAAAATTTGTCATAAGAAAGCGCATAAATACGTATATTTGTCTATAAAGTCAATTTTTTAGTATTATTATTTGTTTTAAATAGTTGTTATATCTGTTATGTATTCTTAGCCGATTTGAACGCTTGCGGGCTGTAACTGCTAAAGTGAATTATTAAAAGTTATAACCGCCATTAAGGCGGTTTTTTTTTGGCTAGGTATTTAACTAAATTGTGCACCTTGATAATCTAAAGCACTAAAAAAGGAGATGAAAATGACAAAAACAACAAAAAATCCGGAAACCATCGCATTACATGGTGGTGATTATAGAAGTGATCCAGCAACAACTGCTGTAGCTGTTCCAGTTTATAGAACAACATCTTATCAGTTCAACAATACTGAACATGCTGCAAACCTATTTGCATTAAAAGAGTTTGGAAATATTTATACTAGAATAATGAATCCAACTAACGATGTATTAGAAAAAAGAGTAGCTGCCTTAGAAGGCGGTTTAGCTTGTGTTACAGTTGGATCTGGTCAAGCTGCTTCTACTTTTGCTATAGTAAATGTCTGCCAATCAGGAGATAATTTTATCAGTTCTACAGATCTTTATGGTGGTACAGTAAATTTATTTACACATACTTTAAAAAAACTTGGTATTGAAGTTAGATATGCTGACCCTTCTGATCCAAAAAACTTTGAAAAACTTATTGATGATAAAACTAGAGCTTTTTATGCTGAAACTCTACCAAATCCTTATTTAAGAGTTTTTCCTATTAAAGAAGTTTCTGATATTGGAAGAAAACATAATATACCATTAATAATGGATAACACAGCTTCACCAGTAATTTGTAAACCAATTGAACATGGTGCCGCTGTAGTAGTTCATTCTCTTACAAAATATATTGGTGGTCATGGTACTGTTATTGGAGGATGTTTAGTTGATGGAGGAAATTTTGATTGGACTGCTGATAAAAAAAGACAACCTCTTTTTAATGAACCTGATGCAAGTTATGGTGGTGCCGTATGGGGAGAAGTAGTACCTCAATTAACTGGTGCAAATGTGGCTTTTGCTGTACGTGCAAGAGTAGTTCTTTTAAGGGATCTTGGTGCTCCATTAGCTCCTGATAATGCTTTTGGAATCATTCAAGGTTTGGAAACAGTTCCTTTAAGAATGAAACAACATTGTTCAAATGCTCAAAAAGTTGTTGATTTTTTAACTAAACACAAAAATGTAGAAAGAGTTATTTATCCCAATATACACAAAGGTGAAATTGGAGATAGAGCTAACAGATACTTTAAGGGTGGTAATGGTGGTTTAGTCGGAATTGAGGTTAAAGGTGGTGTCGAGGCTGGTAAAAAATTTATTGAAGCATTAAAAATGTTTTACCATGTTGCTAATATAGGTGATGCTAGAAGTTTAGCTATTCATCCAGCCACAACTACTCATAGCCAGCTGACTCAAGAAGAACTTTTAGCTGCAGGTGTAACTCCTGGATATGTTAGACTGTCAATTGGAATAGAACATGCTGATGACATTATAGCAGATTTAGATCAAGCTTTATCAGCTTCAGGTAAACCTAGTCTAAAAGCTGTAAGTTAGTATTCAAATTCAAGTATACTAAGTAAACACTTGAGCAAACTAAAAATATTGAACTTATTTGGTGCATAGATGAAATAATGATTTGTGCGCCAGATAAAAGAGTTATAATTCCCAACACAATTTGTATAATTAAAAAAAACCCAATTATTTTAGTTGCTTTATATAAGGTTTGAAATTTATTTTTAAAAACCACAAATAATATTAATAAATAAAAAATAAGAATAAAATAAGCTATGTTTCTGTGCATAAATTGAACTAATGAAGGATCATTAAAAGCTTCCAAATCTAACAAATCAGCTATTGAACTATCATCAGGAAAATAACTAGCTCCCATTAATGGCCAAGAATTATAAACTTTACCAGCGTCTATACCTGAAACAAAACCACCAATAGAAATTTGCAAAAAAATTAATATTAAA
>CACLNK010000027.1 GCA_902608305.1 uncultured Pelagibacteraceae bacterium
ATGAGAGAAAAAAAATTAACAAGTGTCCATTGCTTATTTTTTTTTTATGAACAAATAGAAAAAGATATTTGCTACATATTAATAAAAAAGAAAAAACTAATATTTCCTGAGAGCCTCTAATATGCCAGTAATCATAAATAATAAAAAGAATTATAATAAACAAACTTAACTTTTTTAAATTAGAAATTTTTAAGAGGTCAGTGAGATTATAAATAGAATAACATAGTAATATATTATAAAAAACTCTTCCTATATATTCAGTATTCAAATTTGATAATTTCCAAAAAAAAGCCCAAATTAACGAACCAAAATAAGGGTATTCTGGTTTAGAAATTTTATTTAATTCAAATAAACTTTCATTATTAAAAAAAAGTAATGCTTTTGGTAACCAAAATTTTTGTGCATCAAAGTATAAAGTTAGATTATAAGCTAAATCAATTGAGAGAAAAAAAATTAAAACTACAAAAAAAAATAAATAGTAAAAGTAATCTCTTTTTAAATTTTTGTAATCCTTCCAATAAAAAAATAGAGCTATAAGAGTAAGCAAATAAAATAATTTTATTATATCTGATATTTTAATATCAAAAAAACTTAAAATTAGTATAAAATTTCCTAATATTAATATATTTAAAATATTTTTATCAACTAAATTTAGAAAACTTATTTCATTTTTTGGAGTTATAATTCTGTAATAAGGAAGATAAACAAAAGATGTAAATAAAAATGCAAAAAGTAAAATTTTTAAAAGCTCAATCATTTTTTTGTTAAATATAAACAATCATTTTTGTAATTATCTTCAACATTATAATTACTAAAATCAAATCTAAATTTATTATTTTGGTCTAAATTAAAAAGTACAATCAACTTATTTTCATTTTTCGCTTGGTTCGTATTAAATATCCAAATTTGAGGAGGAGATTTGGCAGTTCCTCCATAATTCATAATTTTAGGCGATTTATTTAAATTAAATTTTTTTTTAATATAAAAAATATATCCTGTGCCTGTAGCCGTACAGTGATCATAAGCTAATTTTGATTGTCTTGAGTCATGGTCTAAACTTATGACAAAATAAGATTTACGAAAAAAATCAATGCTTATTGAAAAAAAAACAAATAGAAGTATTAATATTATATAATCTTTTGTGAATAAGTTTTTCTTTTTAAATAAATTCTTTGTTATTTTGTTAAAAATCATTTTTTATTTTGGATTTTTTTTTAGAGTTATATTATAAAATTAGGTTTATTAAAAATAAAAGATTAGATTATTAAAGTAAAACTGCTTTTTTAATATATAAAATAAAAACCACGGTCGTGATCCTAAAAAGATTTATCATTTTTTACATTCCCCAATTGAGCCTAGAGTACATTTTTTTCCATCAGTCCAGATAGTATTGTTTAAATTTGCTCCTTCAAAATTTGCATTTAGAATATTTGCTCCAGTAAAATCGGACTCGAAAAGATTGCTATCTTTAAAAGTAGCTCCTATTAATGATGCACCTTTAAAATTAACACGAGTCAAATTTGCACTTGTAAAATTTGATTTTTCAAAGTTACCTCCTTGAAGGTTTGCCTCGTATAAATTTGCTCTAAAAAATGAAGATTCTGCAAAATTTCCATTAATTAAAATAGAATTCATCATTATACTCTTATCAAATATTACTTTTATAAAACTAACAAAAGATAAGTTAGCATTTGGAATGTACGTGCGACTTAAATCTTGTTCTTCTGAAAACTGGCAATTAGAATAATCAACACCATCTATTGGCGCATCATCACAACCAGCATTTGCACTGCCACAAAGTAAAAATCCCATAAACAAAATACCTAGAAATTTTATGACTAGATTTTTTTTCATGAAATAAAAGATTATCACTGTGTTTTGTCAGTGACCAGACTAATTATTTAGTTAAATTAACTACCAAGAACAACAATTATGAATCATTAAACTCATGATTAGAATTCCTGCTACGTTCTAACAAATTAATAATAGTGCTTATTTATGATTTAATAATTAATTAATTTTTGGTCTATACCATGATTTTTTTAACATCATAGAATTAATACATCCGCTCAATCTTGCTTCATAAATTAATTTTTTGGTTTTGTTATCTGTTAAATTAAAATAAATAACTTTAAAGAAAGCTGAGATGATATGCTTGAATATTTTTATAAAAGCGTAAAAATAATTATCATGCTTTTTATGAAAATAAAATTTAGACCACATGTAATGCCAATTTCTGTTAATTTCAATTAATGAGTTGTATTTTTTATCACTTGCAGAACGTCCTATATGTGAAATTTTAATAGTATCTATCATAAAAATCTTTCTGTTATGTTTTAAGCATCTTTGAAGTAAATCAGTTTCTTCAAAATAAAGAAAAAAATTTTTATCAAAAAAACCAACGGATTTCATTTGTCTCATGTTAAATAAAAGACAACAGCCATCAACAAACTTCATTTGGTTGTAATTTTTTAAATAATTTTTTTTTAAAAAATATTCTTCTTTGTAGTTAAATTTATTTATTTTAGCTGTAATTATTCCAAAATTTTTTATACGATTTGCAGCATTAATTAAATTGAAAATTGATTTATTTGTTATATTTGTGTCTACATCCAGATGCAATGCATATTTTGTTTTAATTTGTTTAAGTGCTAAGTTTGCAGCTGAACCAAAACCATTATTTTTTTTATTTATTATTACTTTTACATTAGAAAATTTTTTTAATTTTTTTTTTAAATTAAAATTTTTTGAATTTTCAACAATTATAACTTTAAAATTTTTTCCAAGTTTATTTATATATTTTACAATTCTACTTTCCGAGTGATAAGTAACAAATATAATCGTGACTTGAGTATTCATTATTGAAAAATAGGATTTGGCGAATATTAATATTTATCTAATAATAAATAGATTTATCTTCATTCCTTAGGTTAAGTCAACATTTTTCAGACATAATTTTAATTATACATTGATCGTGTCTATAATTTAATTATAGATATTATTTAATATGAAAAATACTTTTAAAGATTACCCATTATTAGAAAGCAAAAAAAAATCAGTTCCTCTATTCTACCCTCATATTCCAAAAAGAGCTAAAAAAGTTGTGTCAAAAGTTCTATCTGGTAGGTGGGTTGGACAAGGTCCATTAGTTGATAAATTTGAAAAAGTTTTTTCAAAAAAATTTTGTGATAATTTACCTGTTGTAGCAGTTGGCGCAGGCACAGATGCTCTTCATTTATCCTACATATTAGCTGGTTTAAAAAAAGATGATGAAGTTATTTGTCCAGTATTTACTTGTACTGCTACAAATATTCCTCTCTTGTATATAGGCGCAAAAATTAAATTTGCAGATATTGATCCAAATAACTTTAACATTTCTATTGAACATGTTGAAAAATTAATTACAAAAAAAACTAAAGCAGTAATTTTTGTTAATTATGGAGGTTTAATTTGTAACCTTGAAAAACTGAACTTCCTTGCAAAAAAACATAAACTTTTATTAATCCAGGATGCTGCTCAATCATTGGGAGCTAAATATAACAATAAGAGCATATCTAGATATGCTGATTTTACAATTTTTAGTTTTCAAGCAATAAAACATATTACTTCGGGGGACGGGGGAGTTTTATGTATAAAAAATAAAAGTTTATTTAAAAAAGCATTAAGAATTAGATGGTTTGGAATTGATAGACCAAAAAAACAAGGTGGTACTTGGGAAAATGATATAAAAGAAATCGGATACAAATATCAACTAACTGATATTGGCGCAAGTTTGTTATTAGAATCAATTAAAGAATTTAATAAAATAAAGTCACATAGAAATTTAATTTGTAAAACTTACCTTAAAAAGATTGATAAAAATAACAATATAAAGTTTTTAACAAATACAAATAAAAAAATTAAACCGGTTATGTGGTTATTTACGATTTTAACTCCATTTAAAGATTTGCTTCAAAAAAAACTAAGACAAAAAAGAATAGAAACAAATCAAGTTCATTTTAGAAATGACAAATATAGTATTTTTAAAAAATTTGTTAAAAAAAATAAATTTCCAAATATGGACAAAATTCAAAACAATTACCTAGTATTACCAGTACATACAAAAATGAGTGTTACTGATGCAAAATATATATCAAAAACAATTAATAAAATTTTGAAATAAAGTATATTATTTTAATGTAATTGGCTTTTATATAGTTTTAATTTTATCTCCAAGTTTTATTGTTCCTGACTTTAAAATTTCGCATCTTAAACCACCTTTTCTGATGAACTCTTTAATTATATCTTTACCTCTAAGTGTTTCTTCTAAATGTTTGCAAGGTCGGCATAAATCATGAGCTCTAACTTCTATATCTCCAATTAATAATTTTGTTCCGACTAAATCATTCAAACGAATTCCTTTAGTAACAACGTTTCTTCTAAATTCTAAATAACTATAATTAGTTTTAAATTTGTCATTATAGTAATCAATATTCTCACTTTCTATTAATGTAATTTGATTTTTTACATCATTATTTTCATTAAAATGTCTATCGTCAACAATCCCCTTTCCAGATAAAAGTTCTACTTTTTTAACTTCTTCAATTTTTTGATTACTTTTTTTTGCTATACCTAATTTAATTACTTTTGACATTATTTAAAAACATTTAGCAAAGTAATATATGAAAAGCTATAGGTCTAATTATTACCTAATACAACTAGTTCTCTAATTTAAATTAAAATATTAAAGTGAAGCTATAATACCAGTGACTGCAATCAGTACACAAATTAAGCCAAGAAAAATATAATTCTCTGTTTTTTCTTTTTCTTTTTCTTGTCTAACTTTTGATAGCAAATCATTAATATTTACTCTTGATGCGGGATTTAAGTTTTTTGATAACCGAACCTCGGCTGTATTAATCGACTCTTTTGCAGCTAACTGTTCTCCACTCATAAAAAAACAATTAAATCATGTAAATATAAACTAGGCAATTTAAAAAATAACCATTATGGGTAAATTGCATTTATTGAAGACTTTTTAGTTAAAATTATTGAAAGGTTATCAATTTTTATAGCTAAAATACTAAACTTAACGCTAGATTTTAGATAGAACGAATATTTTTACTGTTAAAAGGTTTTAAAATTATTGAAGCTGGATATTTTTTCTTTTGTACTTCTATAAATAAATTTTCTTTTGCAAGATCTTCTTTTGAAAGTTCAGAATTTATATATCCAAATGCAAGGTTTTTATTAAAGTTAAAAGAAAAATTACCTGAAGTAGTTCTGCCGATAATATTTTCATCTTTATAAATTGGTTCATCATGAAGTAGTAAAGGTTCTCCTGGCTTACTATCTTTTAAAGTTAGCATTACAAATTTCTTATTATCTTTTTTATCTTTAATTTTTAATAAGGATTTTTTGCCTACAAAATCAATATTCTTTTTGTAACTAATAGTAAATTGAAGGCCTGCCTGGTATTGATTTTCTTCTGGCGACATATCATGACCCCAATGCAAGTATCCAGTTTCCATTCTCATTGTATCCATAGCTAGCGTGCCACAATGAGAAAGATTAAACTCCTTTCCATTTTGAACAATTAAATTATAAATTTCTTTAGCCTCGTTCATTTTTATATAAAGTTCAAAACCCAATTCACCCACATAAGACAATCTTTGTGCCCATATTTTTTTGTTATTTATTGTAATTTTTTTACCAGTACCAAATTTAAAATTTTCATTAGAAAAATTATCATTTGATAATTTAGACATTAAAGTTCTACTTTTTGGTCCAAATACTCCAAGACAGGCTACTTCATCAGTTACATCTTTAAATTCAACTTTTTTAGACAAATGTTTTAAAATATGAAATTTGTCATGTTCTCTATTTGCAGCTGAAGTGATTATTCTAAAATAATTTTTGTCCAAACAAACAACGGTTAAATCTGCTTCTATTCCTCCTTCTTTGTTTAACATTTGAGTATATGTAGTTTTGCCTATTTCGTTTTTTACATTTGCTGTGCAAATTTTTTGTAATTCGCTATGAACATTTTGTCCTTTTAAATCGTATTTAGAAAAAGCTGTAAGATCAAATAAACCAACATTTTCTCTTGCATTTTTACTTTCAAATTCTACAGCTGGATACCAGTTCTGGTAATTGTAACTATATTTAAATTCAGGTTTTTCATTTTTTAAAGCGAACCACATTGGCCTTTCATATCCTGAGGATACGCCAAAACAAGCTCCTGCTTTTTTCAATTCTTCGTGATAAGGAAATAATTTTTGATTTCTAGATGTTTTGTGTTGTTTATATGGCCAGTGCATTCCATATAGGTCACCTAGTGTTTCTGTAACTCGTTCAGTAATGAACTTTACTTCAGAGTGAAATTTTTGAAATCTTTTTATATCATATATAAACAAATCCTCATTAATATGACCATTCATTATCCATTCAGCTGTTACTTTTCCAGCACCACCACCACTTCCAATTCCAATACTATTAAATCCACAACAAACAAAAAAGTTTTTAATTTCAGGAACTTCTCCTAACAAAGTATTCGTATCTGGAGTAAAAGATTCTGGTCCAGAAAAAAATTTCCTAATTCCTGCATTTTTTAAAAGTGGCACTCTTTTAAATGACGCTTCTAAATATGGTTCAAAATGATCAAAATTTTCTGGAAATTCTCCAAATGAAAAATCATTAGGAACTCTATTTGTTTTGCTAAAGGCTGGAATTGATTTTCCTTCAAAAATTCCAACTAATAATTTACCTGCGTCTTCTTTTAGGTATAAACTATCATCAAAATCTCTTAAAACTGCTAGATCTTTAGGTAAATCTTTTATTGGTTCTGTAATAATATAAAAATGTTCAGCTGGATACAAAGGTATGCTTACTCCTATTTCTTCACCTATTTGTCTTGACCACATTCCAGTTGCTAAAACCAAATATTCACATTCAATTGTTTGGTTGTTAACTTTCACTCCTGAAACTCTTCCATTTTTAACTAGAATTTTTTCAACTGGAGTTTTTTCAAAAATTTTCACACCCTCTGCTTTTGCGGCTTTCGCTAATAAGTTTGTTACACCTATGGGATCAGCTTGACCATCTCCTGGCATAAAAATACCACCTTGAATATCTTTTTCATTTATTATTGGATAAATTTTTTTTATTTGATCAATGTTTAATACTTCTACATGCACATCAAACAGTTGTGCTGTGGTTGCTTGTCTTTGTAATTCTTGCCATCTCCCTTTAGTGGTTGCTATGGATAATGCGCCATTCAACTTTAATCCTGCAGAGAAACCAGTTTTTTTCTCTAATTCTTTGTACAGATCTGTTGTATATTTTCTTATTTTAGTAATTGCTGCAGAAGGACCTAATTGACTGACTAATCCTGCGGCATGCCAGGTTGTTCCTGATGTAAGTTGATCTCTTTCAAGTAAAATAGTGTCTTTCCATCCAAATTTAGCTAAATGATATGCGGCTGAACATCCTGCTACACCACCGCCAATTACAACTACCTTTGTTGCATTTGGTAATTTTTTCATTTTAGATCATTTGTAAACCTACCCCAGTTTTTGGATAAGTGTAAAGATTGTAATTCGCCGTTATTTCATCGTCAGCTTTAATATCTCTAATTGATAGTAAAAACATAAACTTTGCGTCACTTTTTTCTTGTAAGTGATAAAAAGAATTTTCACCTTCTTTTTTTCCATCTTTAATTTGAGTAGTAGTTTTATTTAGATCTATAGGGTCACCAAATTTCAATTTTGGCAATATATCAGAAACCATTCTCATTACATTTGGTTCATTTGAATGATTATAAAAACCACCAATTGGTGTTCTTATATATTTGTTTTCAAATTCTTCATCCCTAATATGAGTAATACCAATAAATGTTCCTTTTTTAATATCTTCTTTAGCATAAAGTCCTAATCCTTCTATGGGTGAGTTTTTAATTGTTAATTGATTTGGTAAGGGTTTATACATTTTTACAATAATTCATTTGGGGAAATATATTTGTGACCTAGCACGTCTGCTACTGCTTTGTAAGTAACGTTGCCTTTACAAATATTTAATCCTGCTAAAAAATTTTTATCTTCTTTCAAAGCTTTTTCATAACCTTCATCCGCTAATTTACTAAGAAAAGGCAATATAGCTTTGTTTAATGCTAATGTGGAAGTTCTTGGAACTCCTCCAGGCATATTTGCGACACAATAATGAACCACATCGTCAACAATATAAGTAGGCTCAGCATGTGTAGTAGGTTTGCTAGTTTCTACACATCCTCCCTGGTCTATTGCAACGTCTACAATAACAGAACCTCTTTTCATGTTCTTAATCATTTCTTTAGTTACTAGCTTTGGTGCTTCAGCTCCAGGAATTAAAACACCTCCAATTAATAAGTCACACTTAGAAACTAGTTCATTTAAATTAGTTTTATCACTTGGTCGAGGAATTATTTTATCTCCAAAAATTTTTTTTAGCTCTGTAAGTCTTTTTTCTGACTTGTCTAAAATATGGACTTTTGCTTTCATGCCTGTTGCAATTAGAGCTGCATTTTCACCAACAACTCCACCACCGAGTATAACTACATTAGCTGGTTCTACTCCAGGAGCTCCTCCCAATAATAATCCTCTTCCTTTTTGATTTTTTTCTAGAGAATGTGCTCCAGCCTGGATTGACATTCTTCCCGCTACAGCACTCATTGGAGCTAGTAATGGCAATCTTCCATTGTCATCTGTTACTGTTTCATAAGCAATACAAACTGATTTTGATTTAATTAATCCTGCTGTTAATTCTTTTGCTGCAGCTAAATGTAAATAAGTAAAAACAATTTGATTTTCTCTAATCATTTTCACTTCATTGGATAAAGGTTCTTTTACTTTAACTATTATATCTGCTTCATTAAAAATATCTTCAGCTTTCTCTATTATTTTAGCGCCAGCTTCTTTATATTGTTCATTATAAAAACCTGCTTCGAAACCACCATTATTCTCAATTAAAACTTGATGTCCATTTGATGTTAAAATTTTTGCACTTTCAGGCGTTAATCCAATACGATTTTCTTGTGGTTTAATTTCTTTAGGAACACCTATTTTCATATTTTTTTTTTACGAAAACTAGTTCTTTTGATTTTTTTGATAATTAATAATACCGGTTCTCACTTTATCAACAATCTCATCAATATGTTTTTTCTCACATATAAATTGTGGAGCAATAATTAGACAATCACCTGTTGCTTTAAAATTAACTCCAGATTCATAACAAGATTTGAAAGTTTCAAAACCAGCTTTTCCAGGCTTAGTGTTTAATTTCATATCTATTCCCGCCATCAAACCTTGTCCTCTAATATTAGCCACAGATTCAAGGTCCTTAAGTGAAAATATACTTTTCTGAAAATATGGTACTAATTCTTTAACTCTATTAAATATATCCTCTTTTTCAAAAATATCTTGTACCGCTAGAGCTGCAGCTACTGAAACTGGAATTCCTGAATAAGTGTAACCATGAAATAATTCAACAGCTCCCATTGGTGATGCATCCATAACTGCGTCATACATTTCATCTTTACATGCTACTACACCCATTGGAACAACTCCGTTAGTAGTCGCTTTTGCCATCGTCATCATATCAGGAACAACAGCAAATTCTTGTGAAGCAAATACTGATCCCATTCGTCCCCAACCAGTTATTACTTCATCAAAAATTAATAATATTCCATGTTTGTCACAAATTTCTCTGAGTTTTTCCAAATAACCTTTTGGTGGCACTAAACAACCTGTTGATCCAGCTACGGGTTCAACAATACAAGCTGCAATATTTTCTCCACCAAAATTTTCACATATTCTTTCTAAATCATTAGCAATTTCAGCTCCTGTTTCTGGTTGACCGCTTACAAATTTATGCTCAGGTAAATGAGTATGTCTCATATGAAGAACACCTGGCATTAATACGCTTGCAAATGTTTTTACATTATTAATCATTCCACCAACTGAAGTAGCTCCAATATTCATTCCATGGTAAGCTCTTTCCCTTCCTACAAATCTAAATCTTTTACTGTCTCCTTTAGCTCTATGATAAGCTATTGCAATTTTAATTGCTGTTTCTACTGCTGTAGATCCACAAATTGTGTAAAAAATTTTATTTAAATCACCTGGTGTGTGTTTTGAAATTTTTGTTGCAAGTTCAAATGATCCCCCGAAACCTTGTTGAAATGGTTGCGCATAATCTAAAGTTTCTAATTGTTTAGTTACCGCTTCAGTAATTTCTCTTCTTCCATGACCTAAGGGATTACAAAATAATCCTGAGCTTCCATCTATTTGTGTTTTTCCATGGTGGGTTTTTAAATAAACTCCCTTAGCTTCTGTAATTAATCTTGGATTAGCTTTAAAATCCTTATTAGATGTAAATGGCATCCAATGTTCATTTAAAGAATTTGGTACTGATGTTCTATTTTCTGAGCTCATTATTTCCCTCAAGTTAAAGATTAATTTTTAGACTAAAAAACTATAATAACAAAGTAATATTTTAACTGTTCAATTTCAGGTTGTATGTAACTTTATCTCGGTATTTTTAAAATCAGCCGTTTACATCCACTTAAAATTAAAATTAAATGTCTTTTTAAATTAATTAATTTAAAGGGGAATAAATGAAAAAAATAATAAGTTTTATTCTAACAAGTATTGCCGCTCTATACTTAAGTATGTCAGTAGCTTTTTCAGCTGCTAACGAAGTTAGAGTCGCGTTCTTTTTAGAATGGGCCACTCCAAACCAAGAAGATAAAGTTAAAAAAACTTTTGATAAAGCTTTGGGTGTTCCAGTAAAATGGACAAACTTTTCAACTGGTGGTGAGATGACAGAAGCTATGTTGTCTGGAGATATTGATATCTCTTACTCACAAGGTTTAACTCCTTTTGTAAATGCTGTTAATGCTAAAGCGCCTCTTAAGCTTGTAGATATTGCGGTTATTTATGGAATGGGCGGAACTACATGTGTTGCTGCTAAAGGTATAGATAAAGGAAATGCTTCTTCTAAATTAGATGGTCAAAAAGTTGCTGTTCCTTTAGGAACTATGGCTGACTATGTTTTTAAAGAAACAATGAGAGTTGTAGGAGCTGATATTTCTAAAATGTCAGTCGTTGATATGAACCCAGAAGACGGATCAGCAGCATTTGTTAACGGTGACGTTGCAATGGCATGTTTATTCGGTGGTAAATCTATTGCAGCAGCTAAAGAAAAAGGTGCTTCATTACTAACTGTTAAAGAAGCTCAAGATGCTGGTATTGCTGGTATTGATATTACTTCGGTAACCAACAAATTCCTAAAAGAAAACCCAGGAATGGTTAGAACTTTCGTAGAAGTAACTCACGAAGCAAATGCTAGATACAATGCTGGAAGTTCAGACATGAACATAATTGCAAAAGATGCAGCTATGGATCTTGCTGGAACTAAAAAGCAAATGGGCGGATTTGAATTCCCTAATGCTGGAACAATGAAGGCCAAGTATCTTAACAAAGGTGGTATACTTATGACTTATTTAGAAGTTATGGGTAACATGTTTGCTACATCAGAAAACCCAGCTCTTAAGGATTACGCAGCAGTTGTAGATACTAGTTATCTTCCGTAATTAAGAGTTAAAAATAGAATATTAAATAGGCGCCAATTGAATAAATTGGTGCCTATTTTTTTTTATAAAATTCTAATATATTATTTTTATGAGTGATCTAGTTTCTCAAGATGTGAATATGATTTTTAAATCTCTCAAAGGAGAAACTGTTCATGCACTTAAAGATATAAGTTTTACGCTAAAAAAAGGTGAATTATTAACCGTGCTTGGTCCTTCGGGTTGTGGAAAAACAACTTTATTAAATATTGCAGCTGGTTTTCTTCGTCCAACTTCTGGAACTATTACTTTAGGTGATAAAGAAATTAATGGGCCTGGACTTGAAAGAGGAATGGTTTTTCAACAAGGTGCTTTATTTGAATGGTTAACAGTTAATGAAAACGTAAACTTTGGTTTACGAATGAAAAAAGAAGATCCAATTAAAACAGCAAAAAAAGTTGAAGAGTGGTTGGATATAGTTGGTTTACAAGGTTTTGGAAATACCCCTACCTATCAATTATCCGGTGGTATGCAACAAAGAGTAGCTCTTGCAAGATGTTTAATCAATGATCCTGATCTAATTTTAATGGATGAACCTTTAGGAGCTCTTGATGCTTTAACTAGAGAAAAAATGCAGTCTTTAGTTTTGAAACTTTGGAAAGAAACTGGAAAAACAATTATTCTAATTACACACTCAGTTGAAGAAGCTTTATTATTAGGTGAAAGACTATATGTGATGGCGCCAAGACCGGGACGAATTCATAAAGAATACACTCTTCCTTTTGCAACAATGGGTTTAGATGGAGATCTTAGAGAAATAAAAAATGATAAGGAATTTGTAAGTAAAAGAGAAGAAATTCTAACCATGATTTGGAACATGGAAGAAGAAATAATGGGAAAAGAAGTTTAAAATGATTACAGGAATTATTACATTTTTAATAATTTTTGCTGTGATTGGTTCCATACTTTATGGACAAAGATTAATAAAAACTGAAAAAACTGATGCAGTTTTTGGAAATCCTGAAAGAGCAAAAGGAGGAATACATTGGGTTATAGTTGGATCTAGTTTTCTTTTATTTTGTTGGCTTTATTATTCATGGGATATAGCAAAAGCTTTTTATCCAAAATCTGCGAATGATCTTTGTCAAGTTGCAAAAGTTAATGAGTCTTTACTATCATTAAAGTATCTTTTTCCAATTGAAGAAAGAAGCCACAAAAGTACGGCTCTCATTAAGCGAGAAAATATTAACATACAAAAAAAAATAGCTATAATACAGAATTCACCAGGTTTAAAAAATCAAGACAAAGAATTATTTGTAAAATTACTTAATAAAACTCAGCAAACAATCCCATTATTGACAAATGAAAAAAATATGGAACCTGATGTTAGAAATAAAATTGGAGAGCTGACTAATAGAATTGTTTGGTTAACAGAAGATTTTCAAAAAGTCAGTTATCCACCTATTAAAAGTATAGAAGAAGAAAATAAAAGAATTGAAGCTCTGAAAAAACAATTGGGTTGGGGCGCAACTGGTATGGAGGTACCTCCTCTACCTGAAAGTAAGGTAGGTTTAAAATTTCATACAGCAGCTCAAGAATTAAATGAAATTAGTGATGAATTTTTTGCAATGAGAAATCATAATCCAAAATATTTAAAATTAT
>CACLNK010000028.1 GCA_902608305.1 uncultured Pelagibacteraceae bacterium
ATATGTGGAAGCTGCTCAATACGGTATTCCTTCCATTGGTGGCAAAGATGGCGGAGCTGCTGATGCAATAGTTCATCAAAAAACTGGTTTAATTTGTGACGGAAATAATTTAGATGAAGTTTATTCTAACATAAATGATTTATTAACAGATAATAAACATATTGAATATGGGAAGGCTGCCAAAGAAAATTCTAACAATTTTCATTGGGAAGAAATTATTAAACAATACAGAATTATTCTAAATTAATTTTTTCAAACACTTTATCAGCACTTAACTTATTTAAATCAGACACTTGAACGGGTTTAAAATTTTCTCTTTCAATACTAACTTTTACAGCTGTTGTATGAGAGCCAAATAAAGTTAAACCTTTTACGTTAATATGTGCCGCCATATGAGCGGGCCCTGTATCATTTGCTATAACAAATGAACTATCTTTTATTAACGAAGATAATTGAGAAATATCTAATGCTTTACCATTATCTAAAATACAATCTGCATCAATTTCTTTAGCATTTTTTATTTCTAAAGATCCTGGTGCAATAATAATTTTAAAATTGTTTTGATATTTGTTTTTAATCTTTTGAATTAATTCATTATAGTGAGGCCACTTTTTAATACTTAAATGTTCTGAGCAAAATGGAAATAAAAGAATATATTTTTTTAGATTGTATTCTTGTTTTATTTTATCAATATTTGAACAAGCCCAACTAAAATCTGGTTTCATAGTATGATAAGTTTGAAGCCCAGATGTCTTTAGTTGATGATCAAAGCGATCTAGGACAGGTTTTTTATCAAATTCTTCTTTGCTTACATTGTGTGGTAACGTGGTTTCAGAGCTAGACCATTGATTTAAGTTTGAATTTGAAAATAAAATATTTTTATAAAATTTTGTTCTTGAAGAGTTTTGTAAGTCATATACTTTTTTAAAATTAAGTTTTTTTAATTTTCTCATTAATAAGTATAGATAAATAAGATTAAATCTTGATAATCTTTTGTCTAAAACAACTTCTTTAATAAAAGGATTTTTTTTAAATAGATCAACATATTGTTTGGTGGTTAAAAGATAAATTTGATCTTCTTTATGTGCCTCATTTATATCTTGAATAGCACCACTAGCTTGGGCTATATCTCCTAAAGAGCCATGTTTTATAATTAAAATGTTAGACATAGTTCAAACAACTTAACATAGTATAAATTTTTATGAATAAAATTCTAGTTGAAGTTTCTGTTGGCGAATTATTAGACAAAATTTCTATTTTAGAAATTAAAAAAGAAAAAATCTCAGATCCTGAATCTTTAAAAATCATTAATAGTGAATATTTAGTTTTAAAAGAACAATTAAAAAAAAACATTAAAACAAATTCTGAAGTAGATCGACTATTTGACTCATTAAAAGAAATAAACTTAAAATTATGGCTTATTGAAGATGATAAAAGGATGTGTGAAAAAAATTCAGATTTTGGGGAAAAATTTATAAAACTTTCAAGAGATGTCCATTTTTTAAATGATAAACGTGCTAAAATAAAATTAGAAATTAATAACCATACTGGCTCTAAAATAAAGGAAGTAAAACAATATACAAATTATTAAAATACTTTAATAACTATATTTTTTTTCTAAAAATTTAATTAAATTGTGAACTAAAAAGGTAAGAAATAAATATATACTTCCAGCTACTATAAATACTTCTATTGGTTTAAAAGTAGTTGAAATAATATATTTAGCAACACCTGTTAAATCCAATAATGTTACAGTACTAGCTAAAGAAGTTCCTTTTAACATTAAAATAATTTCGTTTCCATAAGCAGGTAATGATTGTTTAATTGCTATAGGTATTTGAATTTTATAAAAAATAATTTTGTTTGAAATTCCAAGACTTTTACCAGCTTCAATGAATCCAGGTTTTATAGTTTGAAAAGCTGATCTTAATATTTCGGATGTATATGCTCCTGTATTTAAAGCAAAAGCAATAATCGCGCACCAGTAAGGTTCTTTAAAAACTACCCAAAGAAATGTAGACCTAAAATATTCTATCTGTCCTAACCCAAAATAAATTATAAATATTTGAACTAACAGTGGAGTTCCTCTGAATACATAAGAATATCCATAAGCAAATTTGTTTATAATTGGATTTTTATTTAATCTTAAAATTGCAAATAAAAGACCAATAAATAGACCAAAAAATAATGAAGCGGATAATAATTTTAAAGTTATAACTGTTGCGCTTAATAACTTTGGAAAACTAGTAATCATTAAATCAAAGTCCATTAAAATCCCCTGCTATAATTTTTTTCTAATCTATTTAAAAATTTCATACTTATAAATGTTAACAAAAGATATAGAACGGCTGCAAAAGAATAAAATAATAAGGGATCTCTTGTTGATCCAGCGGCAATATATGACTGTCTCATTATCTCAACTAAACCTGTTACCGAAATAAGCGATGTGTCTTTTAATGTTATTTGCCAAACATTACTTAAGTTTGGAAGCGCTAACCTTAGCATCTGAGGCATGATAACTTTAAAAAAATTAATATATTTATTAAACCCTAGCACTTTACTCGCTTCGAACTGACCTTTGTCTATTGATTGAATAGCGCCTCTAAAAACTTCAGTTGAATAAGCTCCAGAAATTATACCAATTGCAAATGATCCTGTTATGAATGCATTAATTTCAATATATTCGAAGTAACCAAAAATTGAAGCCACATACATGACCGCTCCACTACCACCAAAAAAAAATAAATAAATTACTAATAGCTCGGGAACACCTCTAATTACTGTGGTATAAAAATTTCCAATTAAATTAAGTATTTTATATTTTGATAATTTTAAAGGTGTAAAGATTAATGCGAATAAAAACCCTATAAGCATTGCTGTGATAGACACAGCTATAGTCATGAGTGTTGCAATAAATAATTCATCACCCCACCCATTATCACCAAAATAAAGAAGTTCCATAAAGAAAAGGCGGTTATATTAAATAACCGCCGTTTCAAAAAGATATTTACATAGAAGCATCAAAGCCAAACCATTTGATAGCAAGTTCACTTATTTTTCCTTGTTTTCTTGCTGTATCAATAGCTGCATTAAAGTCTTTTAAAAGTTGAGCATCTCTTTTGCCGATAGCAGAGTCTGAAGCTTGTCTAATACCAATTCCTACACCATTACCAAAAGCTCCACCTGAAAAAGTAGGTCCTACTAGCACTACAGATTTGCCAGATTTTTCTGCATAATCAGTAAATGCCACTGCCGCAGCTAATGCTGCATCACATCTGCCAGCTGCTAAATCTAAGTTAACTTCATCTTGAGTTTTATATGTTCTAACTTTTACACTTCCAACATCGCCTGAATCTAAAAAGTTTTGATGAATTGTTGCTGTTTGAACACAAACTGTTTTTCCTGCAAGAGCACCTGTTAAAGTTTTAAGAGCACTTTTAACATCTGAACCACCTAAAGATAAATTAATACCTGATGGTGTATCCATACCTTCTAAACTAGAACCTTTCATTACTGCTAATTGCGCAACTTCGTCTGCATAACCTTGAGAAAAAGTAATTGTTTTTTGTCTTTCGGCAGTAATTGACATACCCGCCATAATCAAATCAAACTTTCTCATCAACAAAGCTGGGATCATTCCATCCCAATCTTGTTCGACAATTGTACAATCATGTCCTGCATAAATACAAAGCCAGTTTGCTAACTCAACCTCAAAACCAACAAGATTACCTGAAGCATCTTTTGAATTCCAAGGAGGGTACGCACCTTCAGTTCCAACCTTTACTTTATCGGCGTATACATTTCCGATTAATAATAAAGAGACAAGAACTGTAAAAATTGTTTTTTTGAATATATTCATTATTACCTCCATAAATTAAATATAATTATTTCACAATTTTAATAATTTAAAAAGAAATTTTTAGTGATTTATTGAAGAAGAAAAATTCCAGGAACAGTCAAAACTTGGGATATAAACCCTATCTAAAGTTGTATTTCCAAAGCTTTTATGAAAAACTTTAAGCCAGCTGTCCACCTGTTTGGGCTTTTTATCTTGGCTGCCGACTTGTGCTGTAATAACCCCTTTTGGCTTTAATATCCTTTTTAATGAATTCATATTTTTAGCTGCAAGATCTATGCAGTATTGATCATCATTTAAATCAACAAAAATTTTATCGTACCTATTATCTTCAATTGATTTAATACTTTCAAAAGCATCTCCCCATATACATTTAACTGAATTCTTTTTTGTAGCTTTATTTCCTACTTTGCTTAGATGTTTATTACACACTTCAACAACTTCTGGATCTAATTCAAACCAATCAATAAAATTAAAATTTTGTGAAATGCATTCTCTTGCAACGCCACCGTCACCACCACCAATAATAGCTGCTTTGTCTTTACCTTTGCTGAGTTTTAAACTTGAATTAACAAAAGTTGAACTATACAAATGTTCATCATTAGCAGCTACTTGCAGTTCATTATCAATAAAAAGAGATTTACCAAATTCTTCTAAGTCAAGTATTTCAATATGCTGTCCAACTTTTGAAGTAAAATCTTCTAATACATTATTTACAATATAAAATTTTTTTAAGCCTGGGGAGTTATAAATATCATCATAAAGACCGACTGTATCTCTGTTGAATTCTTTTTTTACTATTCTTTTATGTTCAATTTCCTTTTTTATTATATCAAGTGCGACTACTGGGGAAACTTTGCCACAAGTAAAAAAATCAAAACTTATAATGTTCTTTTCTGGAAATGTATGAAAACTCATATGACTTTCAGCTAATAATGCTACTAGAGTAAAACCTTGTGGTTCAAATTTATGTCTTGATATTTCAAGTACTGCAACTTTGGCTTTTTTTGCAATTTTGTAGACAATTTTTTCAAAAAATGATGGACTATAATCTTTCGTAGTGCCAATTATATCTAAAGTAATGTGCTCACCTACCTTAACCATTATAAATTCTCCCGATTCTTTATGTTTCTAGCTAATCAAATTTTTTTACTTCTTTCAAATAAAAAACTGCTGTAAAAGTTTATCCACAAAGGAGCAAATTTGAAAAATAATTGGTCAAATAACGAATCAAAAAAATATATTAGAAAGTATAAAAATCTTGGATATTCCAAAGATTTAGCTCTGCGTGTTTATACAACGCGGTTATTAGGAAGAAATAGCGAATTAGTTTTACATGGAGGTGGCAATACATCTGTAAAAACGTCATTAAAAGACATTGATGGAAAAAAATATAATGTTCTGTGTGTTAAAGGAAGTGGATGGGATATGGGTGAAATTGAACCAGAAGGTCTCCCTGCTGTAAAACTTGATCCATTGTTAGCACTTAAAAAGAAAAAATACTTATCTGATGAAGATATGGTGAGCTATCAAAAAAGAAACCTTATTAATATTAAATCTCCTAATCCTTCTGTTGAAACATTTTTGCATGCCTTTTTACCATTCAAATATGTAGATCACACACATGCAGATGCGATCTTAAATGTAACCAACCGAACAGGAGGATTAAACTTTTGCAAAAAAATATTTGGCCATAAAGTAAGCATTGTTCCTTATGTTATGCCTGGGTTCATGTTGTCAAAAAAAGTAAGCGAGATTTATTCAAAAAATCCAAACATAAATTGTCTAATTTTAATGAATCATGGAATTTTTACTTTTAGTAATGATGCTAAAGATGCCTACAGTTTAATGATAAAATATGTTTCGCAAGCTGAAAGAGCAATTAAAAAACTTAAAGTCAAAAAAATTAAACAAATTAAAAATTATTCTACAAAGTTTGGTGCTCATGAAATTGCTCCAATAATAAGAGGTCTTTCATCTAATAACAATGATCAAAAATTTATAGTTAATTATAAAATAAATAAAGATTTAAAATATTTTATGAATGGGAAAAATGTAAGATCTTATTCATCAAAAGGAACGGCTACACCAGACCATGTAATTAGAGTTAAACCTTTTCCTTTAATAATAACACCAAAGAAAAATTCATCTGTTAATGATTTTAAATTAACAGCAAAAAAGGCCTTTGATAATTATAGAAAAAAATACATCAATTATTTCAATGTTAATAAGAAGAAAGTTAAAGATAAAAAAGTAATGTTAGATACTTCTCCAAGAGTTGTGTTTGTTCAAAATGTTGGAATGTTTAGTATTGGAAAAGACTTAAATGGCGCAAAAATTGCTGGAGATTTAACAGATACAAACGCAAAAGTAATTGCATCTGTTGAAGAAACATCAGCTTATAAATTTATTCCTGAAAAAGATCTTTTTGATGTTGAATATTGGTCTTTGGAACAAGCTAAAATTAAAAAACAAAAGAAGCTTCTTGAAGGTAATGTTGTTGTAATTACTGGAAGCACTGGAGCTATTGGTTTTGCAACCTACAAAATGTTTAAAAGTTATGGAGCAGAAGTAGTGCTACTTGATTATAACTTAGAAAAAATAAAAGACTTACAGTCTAAAGTTAAAGATCTTTGTATTCATTGTGATGTAAGAAATAAAAAAAGTGTTAAAAAAGCTTTCGATCAAATCTGTAAAAAATATGGGGGAGTTGACATTTTAATTTCAAATGCTGGAACAGCTATTGCTGGCTCTATTGCTGAAGTAGATGACAATATGCTAAGACAAAGCTTTGAAGATAATTTCTTTTCTCATCAAAATTGTGCATCAGAAGCTATTAAAATAATGAAAAAACAAAATACTAATGGCTGTCTACTTTTTAATATTTCAAAACAATCAGTAAATCCTGGCAAGAATTTTGGTCCATATGGATTGCCTAAATCTGCTCTGCTAAGTTTATGTAAGCAATACGCTGTTGATTATGGTTCTTATGGAATTAGATCTAATGGTGTTAATGCCGACAGAATAAGAAGTGGTTTAATGACCAATAAAATGATTAAAGCTAGAGCCAAGGCTAGATCCGTAACTACCATAGATTACATGAAAGGAAATTTACTATTAGAAGAAGTAAAAGCTGAAGATGTTGCTAAAGCTTTCTTTCATTTAGCTATTTCGAAAAAAACTACAGGAGCTGTGCTTACTGTTGATGGCGGTAATATAGCGGCTTCTTTAAGATAGTTTTTACTCTTTATTTTTCTTTTTTGATTTTTTCTTCACAATATTTTTCAGCTTTTTCATAATTAAAAGATTCAGAGGTTTGTTGTTGAGCTGCCACACATGCTGAAACTGTTCTTGTTAAATTGTAGTCACTAAAATTAAAAATAGCAATCATTCCAATTATTATAAAAATAACTAATAAAATATTTTTTTTCATTTAAATAATTCCTTCAATCCTTTTTCTGATGCTTCGCAAACACCTTTTTCTGTAATTAAACCTGTTACATATTTAGCGGGTGTCACATCAAAAGCTATGTTCATTGCTTTACTTTTTTTGGGATAAATCAATACTTTTTTAACATTATTGTTTTCATCTAACCCTTCTACATAGGATAATTCTTCAAAATTTCTTTCTTCAATTGGAATATTTTTCAGATCAGTGGTTTCCCAATCTATTGTTGAACTTGGTAGGGCTACGTAAAAAGGAACATTGTTATCATGAGCTGCTAGTGCTTTTAAATACGTTCCAATTTTATTTGCAACATCTCCTGTAGCAATTGTTCTATCCGTCCCAACAATACACATATCAACCTCACCTCTTTGCATAAGTATTCCACCTGTATTATCTGCAATAATTGTATTTGGTATTTTTTCTTCATTTAACTCGTAAGAAGTTAAATTAGCTCCTTGATTTCTTGGTCTTGTCTCGTCAACCCAAACATGAACTTTAATTCCTTTTTTATGCGCATGGTAAATTGGGGACGTTGCAGTACCCCAATTAATTGTAGCAAGCCAACCTGCATTGCAATGAGTTAAAATATTTACTGTATCTTTCTTTTTATTATAAATTTCTTCAATGATTTTTAATCCATTAAGTCCAATATTTTCACAAAACTTTACATCTTCTTCGCATATTTCTTTAGCTTCATTTAGAGCTATGTTTAAGATTTGATCGCTATTAATTCCTGAAAATTTTTTCATCATTCTATCTACTGCCCATTTAAGATTAATAGCTGTAGGTCTAGAATTAATTAGATCCTCACTGGATTTTTTTAAAAAGGTTTGATCATTATTTTCCATAATAGCTAAAACTAATCCATATGCAGCTGTTGCTCCTATTAATGGGGCTCCCCTAACCTCCATAGTTTTAATAGCATTAATTGCGTCTTTTACTGTTTTAAGATCTTTAATTATGAATTGATGTGGAAGTTTTGTTTGATCAATAATTTTAACAACATTATTTACAAACCAAATTGTACGATATTCTTTTCCTTCAATTTTCATTTAATTGCTCCAAACAACAGGAAACCAGTCCTCTCGCATTTTTGCACCATTTTTTAAATCTATATCTTTAAATGGAGGTGATGTTTCTTCTCCCCTATTTATATATTTCACATCATCGCCTATAAAACGTATTGAAAAAGCTCTTCTAGGTATATTTTCTGAATTACCTGAAGAAGAATGTAATACTTTAAAATTAAAAAGTATTGCATCACCTAAATTCATTTTAGGTTTTAATATATTTTTTTCCAACAATTTAATATCTGGCATATCCATAAAATTATCATCGTTTTTATACCAAGGCTGATTGTTAGACCATTTATTAGGTCTAACTAATTTAGGAAGTTTATGAGAGCCTAATAATATTTGTAAAGAATTATCTTTTGATATTGGGTCAAGCGGTATCCAAAAACTACCAGTATCATTTCCTTCTACACAATAATATGGCATATCTTGGTGCCAAGGAGTCTCCTTGGCTGTTCCGGGATCTTTAACAAATATGTGTTCATGAAATAGCTGAATAGATTTTGACCCAGTTGCTTCAGCAACTATTTGAGCTGCTGGAGATTCTTCTGCACATTTTTTAAATTCGGGTATACGTTGCCAATTACAATAATCTTCAAAAAAACGGCCTTGTTCTTTTGTTTTTACATTTTCACGAGCATAAGGTCCAGGGTTGGCTAAAACTTTATCAAAACCTTTTTGTAATGTTGATATCCAAGACTCAAATACATTCTTTATGACAATAGCACCATAATTTTTATAACTAATTTTCTGTTCTTCAGTTAAAAAATTATTTTTCATTTATTTAATACTCTACCTGCTATTGTTTTTAATTTATCTTTTGTTTTTTGAGTTCTTTTTTCAGGAGCTGTTATGATTGCAACATCTAAACAATTGGTTGTCGGATCTTTAGAATCAATATTATTTTCAAAATTATCAATAATATTTTTAATCATATTTTTTGCTTTAGCAGCATTTCCTAAAAGAACTTTAATTACTTTTTGAACATCCACATTTTCATGATCTGGATGCCAACAATCATAATCAGTTACCATTGATACTGAGGCATATCTAATTTCTGCTTCTCTTGCCAATTTTGCTTCTGGCATATTTGTCATTCCAATCACATCAGCTTTCCAAGACCTATATAAATTTGATTCCGCTAGTGTTGAAAATTGTGGTCCTTCCATAACAACATAAATTCCTCCTCTTTGATAAGGAATATTTTCTTTCTTTATTGCATCTTCACATGCATTCATTAATCCATCTGATGTTGGGTGTGCCATTGATACATGAGCCACTATATCTTCATCAAAAAATGTTTTATCCCTAGCAAAAGTTCTATCTATAAATTGATCCACAATTACAAATTTGCCAGGCTCTAAATTTTCTTTTAAAGAACCAACTGCTGAAACGGAAATTATGTCAGTGACACCCAATTGTTTAAAAGCATCGATATTTGCTCTAAAATTTATATTTGAAGGAGAAATAAAGTGACCACGACCATGCCTTGGCAAAAAATAGACTTCTTTATTATTATATTTTGTTTTTAAGATGTCGTCTGAAGGTTTTCCCCAGGGAGTATTTAATTGAATTAATTTTCTGTCTGTAAATTCCTCAACATCATAAAGACCACTTCCACCTATGATTGCTAATTTATTATTTGCCATATGTTCAAAATTATTTAAGATTTTATATATTATTATATATAAAAATGAACTTAAAAGACCACATAAGATCAATACCTGATTATCCAAAAAAAGGAATATTATTTAGAGATATTACAACTCTAATAAAAAATGAAATTGCATTTACCAAATGTATAGACGAAATAGTTGAAAAATCTAAAAAATTTAAATTTGATAAAATTGCAGCAATTGAAGCAAGAGGTTTCGTTTTTGCTTCTGCTGTATCATATATTTTAAAAAAACCATTTATTTTATTAAGAAAGAAGAATAAATTACCAGCAGATACTCATTCTGTTAATTTTCAGTTAGAGTACGGACAAGCTACCATGGAAATTCATAAGGACTCAATTAATAAAAACGATTCTGTTCTACTAATTGATGACTTGGTTGCAACAGGTGGAACTGCTAGCGCCGCTGCTAAACTAATTGAAATTTCAAAAGGAAAAGTAGCAGGGTTTATTTTTGTAATTAATCTTTTTGACCTTGGTGGAAATAATAATCTTTTAAAACTAGGTTATAAAACTGAAAAATTAATAGATTTCCCAGGACATTAATTATTAAAATTCAATCTGCTATATAATAAATTTTGCCTAGATATTGACACACTATAATGAATACTTGCTACAAAACTAACATCTATACTAATAGTTTTTACTAATGTAAAAAATAAAATATGCAAAAAATTATTGTAACTGGCGGACTAGGTTTTATAGGAAGCAATCTAATAAATCTATTATTAAAAAATAAATATTTTGTTATAAATATTGATAAAGTTACTTATTCTTCTAATTTTTATAATGTCAGAGAATTTTCTAAAAAAAATTACAAATTTATTAAGTGTGATATTAATAATAAAAAAAAAATTAAAAAAATTCTTAATAAATATAACCCAATTGGAATTTTCAATCTTGCTGCAGAAACACACGTTGATAGATCTATAGATAATCCTCTTAATTTTATAAAAAGTAATATTTTTGGTGTATACAATCTACTTGAAGAATTTAAAACATTTTATAAAAAAAATAAAAAAACAAAACTTCTTCATATTTCAACAGATGAAGTTTATGGTGATATTTTAACTGGAAGAACAAATGAAAATTATCCATACAATCCAAGTTCACCATATGCCGCAAGTAAAGCTTCATCTGATCACCTTGTCTCTTCTTATATTAGAACATTTAAAATTCCAGCAATAATCACTAATTGCTCAAATAATTATGGACCAAAACAACATCCGGAAAAACTTATACCTAAATTAATTTACAATATTTTAAATAACAAAAGACTCCCTATGTATGGAAAAGGAAAAAATTCAAGAGAATGGATATATGTCACTGATCATTGCCAAGCACTACTTAAAGTATTCAAATATGGAAAAGTTGGTGAATTTTATAATATTGGTTCTAATCAAAACTTTAAAAATATAAATATTTGTAAAACTTTATTAAAAATTGCAAAAAAAAAAATTAATATTGGGTCCAATGTAAAAGTTAATTTTGTTAAAGATAGACCAGGTCACGACTTAAGATATGCTCTTGATAGCAACAAAATCAAAAGAAAATTAAAATGGAAAGCAAATACTAAACTCCTAAATGGTCTTGAAAAAACATTTATGTGGTATTTTGATAATAATAAATATTATAAATCATTACCAAAAAAAGATATTATAAAAAGATTGGGTGTTAAAAAATGATAAAAAAAGGAATAATTTTAGCTGGAGGTATGGGAACAAGAATGAGCCCTTTAACAAAAGCTGTTAATAAACAGTTACTTCCTGTTTATGACAAACCGCTAATTTATTATCCACTTTCAATATTAATGCTAGCTAAAATTCGCGACATATTAATAATTGTAAATAAAGGACAATTAAATCAGTTTAAAAAATTAATACCTAACGGTAAAAATTTTGGTGTTAAAATTTCTTATGCAGAACAGTCTAAACCAAAAGGTCTTCCAGACGCCTTTATAATTGGAGAAAAATTTATCGGTAACAATAATGTGGCTCTAATATTAGGAGATAATTTTTTTTATGGACAAAACTTAACAGGTAAACTTAAAGATTGTGCTAAATTATCAAAAGGAGCAAAGGTACTATTACACAGTGTTTCAAAACCTGAATTGTATGGTGTGGCTAAAATTAATTCTAAAAATAAAATAGTAAAGATAAAAGAAAAACCAAAAAAATTTTTTTCTAACTACGCTATAACTGGCTTATATTTTTTTGATAATAAAGTTGTTGAATTTTCTAAACAGTTAAAACCATCATCAAGAAATGAAATTGAAATTATAGATTTGTTAAATAAATACAAAAAATCTAATAATCTTCATGCAGATTTCATAGGTAGAGGTGGTGCTTGGTTAGATACTGGATCTATTGATGATTTTTACAAAACAGCCTCTTTTGTTGCTGCTATTGAAAACAGACAAGGGTTAAAAATTGCGTGTGTAGAAGAAATTGCATATTTAAATAATTGGATTTCAAGGAAACAAATTCAAAATGCTATCAAATTTTATGGAAAATGTGATTATTCAAAATATTTAAAAAAAATAGCATCCAAATAATGAAAATAAAAAAAACTAAATTTAAAGATTTGTTAATATTAGAAAATAAATCTTTTAATGATAAAAGAGGTTTCTTTAAAGAATTATTTAAAGAAAAATTAATTAAAAAAAAGTTTCCTTTTTTAATAGGTTCATTTTCTAAAAAAAATGTAATTAGAGGTTTACATATTCAATTAAAAAAACCACAAGGAAAACTTGTTACGGTTATTAAAGGCAAAATATTTGATGTAGCATTAGATTTAAGACCTAATTCAACAACGTTTGGAAAAGTTTATAAAATAAAGTTAAGTGAAAAAAATTCTAAATCTCTATATATACCACCAGGATTTGCTCATGGTTTTTGTGGCTTAGATAAAGAAAATTATATTATTTACAACTGTACCAAATATAGAAACAAACAAAGTGAAATGGGTATTATGTGGAACGACAAGGAATTAAAAATTAAATGGCCAACAAAGAAACCAATTATCTCAAATAAAGATAAAGAAAATTTTACGTTTAGAAAAATAAAATCACTTATAAAGAAA
>CACLNK010000029.1 GCA_902608305.1 uncultured Pelagibacteraceae bacterium
TTTTCTGCATATTCAAATGATTCATCTTTAGCAAAGAGAATCTTTGGCAAAAATTTCATGGTAATTTTTTTTGACAATACCTTTCTTATTAGAAATGAAAATTCTTTTAATGTATTTACAATTGTATCAGCATCTTTACCTCCTAAAGGTAATACATATGCTTTTGCAATCTTAAGGTCTTGACTCATTTTTACTTCCGTTACTGTGATGTTATTTGTTTCTAAATTTGGGACTTTTGCTTCATTTCTAACAAAAATCATTCCTAATGATTGTTTAATCATCTCCCCAACACGAAGCTGCCTTTGAGAAATTGGTTTTCCTAATTTGTTACCCATTATATCGCTCTCTCAATTATCGTTGAGTTAAATACCTCTATTATGTCCTTTTTTTGATAATCATGAAAGTCTTTAAGAGTTATTCCACATTCTTGTCCTGTGTTTACTTGTTTAGCTTGATTTTTTTCTCTAAAAATAGTTCCTATTTTACCTGTATAAATTATAGCACCGTCTCTTATTAACCTTGCGCTGGATGAACTTAAAATTTCTCCTTCTACCACTTTTGATCCAGCTACTTTACCCACACTGGAAACCTTAAATATTTCTAAGACTTCAGCTGAACCTATTATTTCTTCTTTCACATCTGGAGCTAATAAACCAGACATTCTTTTTTTAATGTAATCTAAAGCTTCATAAATTATGCTGTAAGATGAAATTATAATTTTTTCCTTCTCTGCTAATTTTTTAGCTTCTTTGCTAGGTTTAACATTAAATGCAATTAGAACTGCATTTGATGCTTTTGCTAATGTAACATCTGTTTCTGTAACCATTCCAATGTCTGATAAAATAATATTTGGTTTTACCTCATCATGTTTAATCTTTGTAATTGCACCTTTAATTGCCTCAGATGATCCATGAACATCGGATTTAACAATTATATTTAATTCTTCAGAAACTTTGTCTTTAAATGCAGATTCTTGAGTTGCAAATGTTAAAGGATTTTTTATATCTTTTTTTTCTTGAAATCTTGTATCACAAAGTGTTTTTGCTTCTTTTTCGTTATCTAAAACAATGAAATCATCTCCTGCTTTTGCTGCACCATTTATTCCAAGAATTTCAACGGGCGCTGAGGGAAGCGCTTGATCAATATTTTTTCCTAAGTCATTGATTAAAGCTCTAGCCTTACCCCTTTTTAGGCCACTAACAAAATAGTCACCTTTTTTTAATGTTCCAGATGTAATTATAACTGTTGCCACTGGTCCTCTGCCCGTATCTATTTTGGATTCCAAAACGACTCCAGTTGCTTTTGATTCAAAGTCAGTTTTTAAATCTAAAATTTCAGCTTGTAACACTATAGACTCAACCAATTTATCTAAATTTTTTTTTGTTTTTGTTGAAACCTCAACCATCAAGGTATCGCCTGATAGTTCTTCGGCTATCAATTCATGTTCTAATAACTGATTTTTAATTTTTTGAGGATCTGCGTCTGGTAAATCACATTTATTTATAGCAACAACAATCGGTACTTTTGCAGCTTTTGCATGTTTGATTGACTCTACTGTCTGAGGCTTAACTCCATCATCAGCGGCAATAACCAAAACAACAATATCTGTTAGTTTTGATCCTCTGGCTCTCATTTCTGTAAATGCGGCATGACCTGGTGTATCAATGAATGTTAATTTATTTGAATTATATTCAATTTGATAAGCTCCAATATGTTGAGTAATTCCACCAAATTCACCTGAAACAACGTTTGAGCTTCTTAATACATCTAACAGTGAAGTTTTGCCATGATCTACATGGCCCATAACGGTAACAATTGGAGCTCTATTTTTTAAATTTTCTGATCTAGATTCTTTTATTTTCTGAATAATCTCCTCTGCTTTAGTTTCTCTTATTGGATTATGTCCAAATTCTTTTACTAAATATTCGGCTGTATCAGCTGCTAGAGTTTGATTAATTGTTACTGTTACGCCCATTTCAAGTAGATGTTTTATAACATTGCTTGATTGTTCGGCCATTCTATTTGCTAGTTCTCTAACAGTCATAGCTTCAAGAATATTTACATCTCTTTTAATTGGTTTTAAGTTTTCTTGTATTTCTTCTTTAGTTAAATCTCTATTTTCTTTAAGTTTTGCTCTTTTAAGAGCGGCCATGCTTCTTGTTTTAGTTTCTATTTTATCACTCAAGGCTCTTGAAACAGTAAGTTTTAATTCTCTTTTTTTAGAACCAATTTTTCCTTTAAAATCTTTATAAGCTGAATCGTCTTTAAGTCTTCTTGTAGCTCTTTGCTCTGCAAGTTTTCGTTTTTCGTCATTATTTCTTATAGAAAATGTTGGTTTTAAAAAATTGGTAGGATTTTCATTTATATAACCTCTTTTCTTAGAAGTCATATTTTGAGTGGTAGATTTACTAAAAGAACTTCTGTTACCAAATCTGCCGGTTTTTTTTTCTATAACTACTGAATTCTTATTTTGAGTTTTTGCTAATTCAATATTGCCAATTGATTTCTTAGCATTTCCTGAAATTGTTAATTTTGTTTTTTTGTTTTTCATATTTCATTATTCAATCTTTATATATTTTATTTCTTGCTGACATTATTAATTCGTCAGACTCTTTTTTTGATAAAGCAAAATCTTCTAAATAACCCTTAATTTTTATACGTTCACCTTTAACAACATCATGAGCTCCTGTCAGTTCATCAGATGCCAAATCTGCAAAATCTGAAAGTTTCAAAATTTTTTGCTCTCCAAGAGTTACCAACATACCTGGTGTAAGACCTGCATGATTTATCAATTCATTGTCTAGTCCCAGGTCTTTAATTCTTTTTGAAATTTCTTCCTGATCTTTTTGGTAAAATTCCTTAGCCCTTTCAATTAATTCTTTGGCAGTTCCTTCTTCAATTCCTTCTATTTTAGATATAGATTCAATTGCACTATCTTTAATATCATCTATTGAAGAAAAGCCTTCTGCAACAAGTAACTGACCAAGTGTTTCGTCTAACTCTAAATTTTTTACAAAATTTTCAGTTTTTTCCTTAAATTCTATCTGTCTTCTTTCTGAGTCCTCTTGATCGGTCATTATATTAATTTCATAATTTATTAACTTGGTAGCCAATCTGACATTCTGTCCTCTTCTTCCTATTGCTTTGCTTAAATTTTCTTCTGTCAAAATTACATCTAATTTTTTTAATTCATTATCAACATTAACTCTTTGTACTTCTGCAGGAGATAGTGCGTTTGAAACTACAATAGCAGGATCCTCAGACCAGCTAACAATATCTATTTTTTCTCCTTGTAATTCATTTACTACTGCTTGAACTCTACTGCCTCTCATGCCAACGCATGCCCCAACTGGGTCCAGAGAATTATCAATGGCTTTTACACAAATTTTTGCCCTACTCCCAGGATCTCTTGCAGATGACTTAATTTCGATCAAACCATCATAAATTTCTGGAACTTCTTGTATAAAAAGTTTTTCCATAAATTTGGTATGTGCTCGTGATAAAAAAATTTGTTGACCTCTTGTTTCTCTACGCACATCATAACAATAAGCTTTTATCCGGTCACCAGTTTTAATATTTTCCCTTGGTATCATTTCATTTTTTTGAATAATTGCTTCTGCTTTACCAAGGTCTACTATAACATTTCCAAATTCTAAGCGTTTAATAATTCCACTCAAAACCGAGTCTTTCTTGTCAATAAAATCGTTAAACTGCCTTTCTCTTTCAGCTTCTCTAACATTAAAGTTTATAACCTGCTTTGCAGTTTGAGCTGCTATTCTCCCAAAATCAAAAGATGGTAAAGGTTGTAAAATTTCATCTCCAATTTTTTTATCTTTATTTTTTTCATCTAAATTAATTGCATCTTTTAAATTTATTTCGGTATTAATATTCTCAGGATTTTCAACAAGAATTAATTTTCTAAAAATTCCAATATTTCCATTATCTCTATCAATTAAAACCTTAATTTCATTATCTTGTCCAAATTTTGATTTCGCTGCCTTTGCAATGCCCGTTTCCATAGAAATTATTATTAACTCTTTATCAATAGATTTTTCTAAAGCTACAGCTTCAGCAATTCTTAGTAGTTCTAATTTGTCAGCTCTTTTATTTAGCATATTTAGTTGCCTCCAAAAAAAAATGGGCCTAGGCCCATTTTGAAATTTCAACAATGTGATGTGAATATATTTACTTTTTTCTAATTTTCAACTTTTTACTTGCTAAAAACACCTTTTTTATCTGTATTTTCCCAAGAAAAAGATCCATCTAACTGTGGATCTCTTCCAAAATGACCATAGGCAGCTGTTTTTTCATATATTGGTTTATTTAAACCTAGCATCTCTCTTATACCTCTTGGGCTTAAATCAAAATTTTCACTAATTAATTTCTCTATGTGCTTATTTTTTTCTTCATCATTATCAAAAAGATCAACATAAATTGAAAGTGGTTTAGATACTCCAATTGCATAAGCTAATTGTATTAAACATTTATCTGCAATTTTTGATGCAACAACATTTTTGGCCAAATATCTTGACGCATAAGCCGCAGATCTATCAACTTTAGTTGGATCTTTTCCTGAAAAAGCACCCCCTCCATGAGGAGCGGCTCCTCCATATGTATCAACAATAATTTTTCTTCCTGTTAGTCCACTATCACCATCTGGTCCACCAATAACAAAATTACCAGTTGGGTTAACATAAATTTCTGTATCATCTAATCCATTCAAAAGATTTTTTGGAATTGATTTTTCGATATAAGGTTTTACCAATTCTCTTACTTGAGATTGATTAATACTTGCCGAATGTTGAGTAGATATAACAACAGATTTAACTAATGACGGTTTTCCATCTTTATATTCAATAGTAATTTGACTTTTGGAATCTGGTTCAATATTTTTAAGTTTTCCAGATTTTCTATCTTCTGCCATAAGTCTTAAAATTTTATGTGAATAATAAATTGGAGCTGGCATTAAAACATCAGTTTCATTACATGCATAGCCAAACATTATTCCCTGATCACCCGCGCCTTCATCTTTGTTGCCTGCTGCATCTACTCCCTTTGCAATGTCAGTTGACTGTGAATGCAAAAAAGCATCAATGCTAACATTTTTCCAATGAAAACCCTCCTGTTCATAACCAATATCTTTAATACAATTTCTTACTTTTGAAATTAATTCATCTTTATTAATGTCTGGTCCACGTGTTTCACCTGCCAAAACAACTTTATTTGTAGTGGTTAATGTTTCACATGCCACTCTTGACTGTGGTTCTACTCTCAAATAGGTATCAACAACCATGTCTGATATTCTATCGCATACCTTATCTGGATGACCTTCTGAAACTGATTCACTTGTAAATAAATAATTTTTTTTCATTATCTTTTTTTTTTATAAATAAAAAAAAGTAAACTAATATAAATTAATATAAAATAAAAGAATATCTTGTTACCAAATTTTGAAAAAAACGTTTTATCCAACTTCTTATAATTATTGATTTCAATTACTCCCTTCTGAGTTGACTTAAGCTTGATAAGAATTATTCCATTACTGTCAATATATGCAGAAATGCCATTATTTGCAGAACGAATAATATTTTTACCTTCTTCAATTGCTCTAAAAATAGAATGAGAAAAATGCTGATGAGGTCCTATAGAATTACCAAACCATCCATCTTCTGAAATATTAATAATAAAATCTGTATTATTGAACTTGGATGTGATCCTGCCAGAATAAATAATTTCATAACAGATTAAAGGAATAAAATTAAAATTTTTTTTATCAATAAATATTAATTCTCTTTTTTTTGCTGGACTGAATGATTGATAACCATAACTAATTTTTTTTAGTCCTATTTTTTTTAAAAAATTTTCAAATGGTAAAAACTCCCCAAAAGGAACTAATTTGTTTTTATTATATTCGTGTAACAAATTTAATTTATGGTCCAAAACAACCATTGAATTATAAACTTTTATTGAATTATCTATTTTTTTATATGTATTAATGCCCATTATAATTGTGTGTTTTTCAGAAAATTTTTTTGAAAATTTTTTTTTAAAATTCTTTAGGTCATCTAAATTAACTCCTGCTAATGCACCTTCAGGAAAAATAAAAATAGTTCTTTGGGAAATATCAGGATTACTTAATTCAATTAATTCATCAATAATAATATTTTTATTATTAGATTTAAAGAATCTTTCAATAGATATTTTAGGTGAAATTATTTTTATGTTAAAATCTTCAAATTCTCTATAAAGCGTTTCATTCTTTTTAATTTTCCATGAGCCATAAAAATTATTGCAAATTAAAGTAATTAATAAAAATACCAGAATAGAAATTTTAAATCTTATATTTTTTTCAAATATAATTAATAAAGGTAAAAGAAAAATAGTTATTGATATTAAATTAAAAGAATGTGTTCCAATTAATGATAATATTTGTAAAGAATTCAAATACTTAGTCCAACTATAAACAATTAAATTCCATGGAAAACCACCAAGTATAAATCCACGAAAAAATTCTACTACTGAAAAAACTAATGAAAAAACTAAAATAGATGAAAAATTTATTTTTAATTTAAATCTTGAAACTACTGAAGTAGTAACTCCATAAAATAAACCTAGAAAAGATGGAATTAAAATTAACGCAAATGGTATAAATGGTTTAAAAATATCCTCAAAAGTAAGCGAATAAACAATCCAATAAATGTTTGAGAGAAAATAACCAATTCCAAATAACCAGCCAATCTTAAAATTTAACCAAATTGAATTTTGTTTTTTATTAATTTTAATTAAAATAAATAATAATGCAGAAAAAGTAAAAAAATTTATAAAAATAAAATTATAAGGCGGAAGACTAAAAGAAGTTATACTGCCCAACAAAAAAGGCCATAAATAATAATATAGTTTTTGATTTATACTTTTTCTCAATTTTATTTATAAAAATAATTTAATATTAAATTTTCTAGTTTTTTCATTTTTATGAAATTTTTTTCTTTTTTATGATTATGACCTAATAAATGTAAATAACCATGGATCCACATTTTATCAAATTCTATAAAAAAGTTAGAATTTTTTGATCTTTTGTTGATAATTTCATAACTAATCGCAATATCTCCTAAGTATATATTTTTGTTGTAATTTGTTTTATTGTGAAATGGAAACGAAAGAACATCAGTGGTTTTATTTTTATTTCTAAATTTTTTATTCAATTCTCTCATTTTTGAATTATTTGTTAAAAAAATTGTATAATTCTTTGATTTTTTTTTAAATAACTTAAGTTTATTTAGCTTAATTAATTTTTTTTTTATATAAATTTTGGGATTTTTTATTTTTTTTTTCCAAAGATAATAATCTAAAACAACATCAGCGCTAGTCATTATTTTGATCTGCGTAAGCCTTAACTATTTTTGAAACTAAAGGATGTCTTACTACATCTGTATGATCAAAATCTACTACTGAAATTTCTTTTAAATGTCCTAATAATTTTTTTGATTTATTTAAACCCGATAAACTTTTATTTGGTAAATCTACCTGCGAAGGATCTCCATTAATTACAATTTTTGAATTTTCACCAATTCTTGTTAAAAACATTTTTATTTGTATATCGGTTGCATTTTGTGCTTCATCTAAAATTGCAAATGAATTTTTTAATGTTCTTCCTCTCATAAAAGCAAGAGGTGCTATTTCGATATCTCCTATCTCAATTCTTTTTTGAATTTTTTCAAAATCTAAAAGATCGTATAATGAATCATATAATGGTCTTAGGTATGGATCTACTTTTTCTCTCATATCTCCTGGTAAAAATCCTAATCTTTCTCCAGCTTCAACTGCTGGCCTTGATAATATTATTCGCTCAATTCTTTTGTCTAATAACATTGTTAATGCAACTGCAACTGCTAAAAAAGTTTTTCCTGTACCAGCTGGGCCTGTTGAAATTATCACATCACTTTCTCTTAATGCACTAACATAATTTTTTTGTCTTTCTGATCTTGGAATAACTGATTTTTTTGGGGTTTTAATTATATGCTCAATATTTTGATTAGACTTATTATTTATTTCTTTAATCATAAATTTATTTATAGATGAAAGTATATCTTTTTTTTCAATTGATCCATTATTAATAAATTGTTCAGATAAAAATTGTATTGCTTTTTTAATAATTTCATTTTTTCCTGTTTTACTCTTAATCAAAATAGAATTACCTCTAAAATAAAGGTTGGTTTGTGTCAGCTTTTCTAATTCCTTAAGATTTGAATTAAATTCTCCTACCACACCCATCAGTAAATCGTTGTTCTGAAAAATTACACTAATGGAATTATTGTCTGAATAAACAAACTTTAAATCTGAACCTAATTTTTTTAATGGTTGATTGCTCAATGTTTATGCTGCTTTTATATCTTTTTTCAATTTGATTTCTCCAAATAAATTATTTTGATTAGAATTTGTAATCAATACTGGAACAATTTGACCTTCAATATTCTCTTCTCCATCAAAAATAACTGCTGTCATACATTCTGTTCTTCCAAAAAACTTATTTTGATTTTTAATTTTATTTTCTACTAAAACATTTACAATTTTATTTTCGGTCATTTTATTTTTTGAACTTTGATAACTAAATAACTCTGATTGTATTAAATTTAATCTTTTCTTAGCTACTTTTGTCTCAATTAATTTTAAATTTGATGCTACTGTTCCTGGTCTGGGACTAAAAATAAAAGAATAAGAATTTATAAATTTTATTTTTTTAACAAGTTGCATTGTGTAATTAAAATCTTCTTCGGTTTCTCCTGGATATGCAATTATAAAATCACTTGAAAATTCAATTATTGGATTTATTTTTTTTAATTTTTCATAAATTGATAAATATTTTTCTATTGTATGTTTTCTATTCATTAATTTTAAAATTTTATTTGATCCACTTTGAACTGGCAAATGTACAAATGGCACTAATTTTTTACTTTTTTTATAACATTCAATTAAATCATCAGTCATGTCTAAAGGATGGGAAGTTGTATAGCGAATTCTTTTAAGTTCAGTAAATTTTTCTAATTCCATAATTAAATCAGATAATTTATATTCTTTTGAATTTTCAAAATATGAATAAGCATTAACATTTTGACCTAGTAAAGTAATTTCCTTAGCGCCATTCTTAATTAAAGTATCTGCCTCGCATAATATTTTGCCTAATGGTCTAGAATATTCTGGTCCTCTAGTAAAAGGGACTACACAAAAGGAGCAAAATTTATCACACCCTTCTTGAATTGTTAAAAAAGCAGAAATTTTATTACCTTTATTTTCTATTTTATCAAAATATTCAAACTTAGAAATTGTATCAAATTCAGTCTCTTCTTTTTGTTCATTTGGTATAAATTTTTTTAATACTTCATTAATTTTGTGATAAGACTGAGGGCCAATCACTATATCAATGTAAGGTTCTCTTTTTAGCATTTCTTGATTTTCTGCTTGAGCTACACAACCTGCAATAACTATAATCGGTTTATTTTTTTGTTTATAGATTTTTTTTACTCTTCCAATTTCATGATAAACTTTTTCTTTTGCTTTATCTCTTATATGGCAAGTATTTAAAACAAAACAATCTGCATTTTTTTGATCATCAGTTTTTTTAAAACCAATTTTTTTTACTGAATCATAAATTCGATTAGAATCGTACTCATTCATTTGACAACCAAAAGTCTTAATAAAAATTTTTTTTGCCATTAATTAAGATTTTTTTTTGATTCCATAAAGTTCTAATTTATGATCAACTAATTCGTATCCATATTTATCTGCTACTTTTTTTTGTAGCTTTTCAATTTCATTATCAACAAATTCAATAATTTCTCCAGATTTTATATCAATTAAATGATCATGATGACTTTCGTTAAGTTCTTCATATCGCGCCTTGCTACCTTTAAATTCGTGCTTAGCTAATATTCCGGTTTCCTCAAATAGTTTTACAGTTCTATAAACCGTTGCTAAGCTAATCTTTGAATCAATTTTAGAAACTCTTTTGTATAGTTCATCCACATCAGGATGATCATCGGCATCAGACATAATTTTTGCAATAATTTTTCTCTGATCTGTTAGTTTAACGCCTTTATTAATGCATTTTTTTTCAATTGAAACTTTCATGCTATAGTTTAACTCGAATATTGTGGTTTAATCAAATTCTTTATTAAATGCCCTTTGTTAAATAAATCAATTATTTTGTCATAATTTTGATTTCTAACGTATTCAGAATTAAATCCATATAAATTTAATTTGTTTGTAAAACTCAAAGCTTTTGCTGCTGATATAGATGTTCTAATTCCTGAAAATTTACCTGGTCCTTGATTAACAAATATATTATTTATTTCTTTAACGTTTAGCTTGTTTTCTTTTAAAAAGTCAAAAAGCAATATTACAAACTTATCAAAATTTTCTCTACTGTTAGGATAATCACTAGTATATGATTCATTATCAGTTATGATTTTAAAAAAAATTCTGTCAGCCGCAGCGTCTATAATTAAATTTTTCATTTTTATTTTTTTAACAACAAATTCTAATGCAGAGACAAATAATAGCAAATATTATTCTGAAGATTTAGGAACTCTTTCTTTGATGTATCATAGATTTAATGAAGATAAATATCCATCAACAAATATAAAAATGGAAATTTTTAAAAAACAAATAGATATAATAAAAAAAAATAATTATGAATTTTATAGTCCCAAAGAATTTGATTTTGAATTTGATAAGCCTAAATTAGATAAAAAAATTTTAATTAGCATTGATGACGCATTTAGCTCTTTTTATGAAAATGCTTGGCCATATTTAAAAGAAAATAAAATTCCATTTATATTATTTGTTTCAACTGAACCAATTGGAAAATATGGCTATATGACGTGGAACCAAATAAAGGAAATTGAAAAAGAAGATTTTGCTTTCATAGGAAATCATTCACATTCTCACGACTACTTAGTTAATTACAATTTTGAAAAATTTAAAAAAGATATAGATCAATCAATAAAAATTTTTGAAAAAAAAATAGGATATAACCCATTATTTTTTTCTTATCCATTTGGAGAATATAGTCTAGAACAGAAAAACTATATAAGTCATAAATTTCAATATGCTTTTGGACAACATTCAGGTGTAATTGATTTTAATAAAGACAGATTTGAATTGCCAAGATTTCCTATCAATGAAAAATATGGCGATTTAAAAAGATTTGAATCTCTAGTTAAATTATTACCTCTACAATATAAGAAAATAGAACCAGAAGATAAATTAATTACAAGAACGAATAATCCTCCCAAAATGTATGTTGAATTTTTTAATGAACAAGAGAATTTAAACAGGATAAATTGTTTTTCTAATGAAGGTAATAAATGGGATAACTCTGAAATTAAATTAAAAAATAAAAAATTAATAATAAAATTTAGGGAAAAATTTTTGTTTAGAAGAGGTAGAATTAATTGTTCGTTAAATGATACTAATGGTTGGAGATGGTTTGGAATTCAATTTGTTATTAAAGAAAATTAAATTAAATTTTTTAACTTTTTACTAGTTGGTAATAATTTTACATCATCAAAATCTTTTAGCGAATTTTGTTTTATTATTTGTTTAAGTATTTTTGTATATTCTATGCCCGTAGCTGCATATTGATCTAAACTATCCGCTAAAATTAAACTATTTAGTTTTTCATCATTGTCTCTAGCTTCTGCTCTTAACTTTCTAAACTTTCTATAACTTGAATGCGTGTTTAAATTTCTATGATAAGCTCTTATAGATGCTTGAAGTATTTGAAATTTCATTACTTTGTGAGTTTGATCATTGTCAGCAGATGCTGGTTTAATACCTTCGCCTGAATAAGTCCATTGTCCAAACAAAGCATTTCCCTCTAATGCAAATCTTGAAGTTCCCCAACCTGTTTCTTTTGCTGCCTGTGCAATAGCTAAGGAAACGGGTATTTCATCCATTCTAACTTTTAAAGTTAATAAATCTTTGCTTTTAATTCCATACTGCTTAAATTTCATATTTAGCCATTTTATTTCAGCGTTAGTATTATTACTTTTATTTAAAATGCTAAAAAGTTTTTTTCTATCAAATTTAATTTGCTTATTTTCTTCCAAAATTAATGGAAGAATTATTTGAATAAATAAATTTTTTCGTTTTTTTGTATTTTCAATCATTTTCATTTCATTTGGCAAAAGAGATAATTTTATGGGTTTAACAAATTTATTTCTTCTTACATCATCCAATGTGTAATTTGTCTCTTTAAATAATTGTAAAATAGTTGGAGCACTAAGCCTAACACTATCTGATGGGATGCTTTCAAATTCAAATATATCTTCAAAAACTTGATAGGTATCAATATCATTTTTTTCTTGTTTCCCTATTGATTTCCCACTTAAAACTTTATCTAGATTAATTTTAGATTCATTTTTAATCTCTTTGCTATTTTGCAATAAATTATTATAGAAATTTATTAACATTGGACTAAAGAAAAAAAA
>CACLNK010000030.1 GCA_902608305.1 uncultured Pelagibacteraceae bacterium
GAAAAACTTCCCCATAGTCCCCCTAAAATGAAGAATGCGATATATAGCACGAATTATATTTTTATTTGTGCAACGAACTGCAAAATTTCATCAAAACAGTACTGTACAAATATTACAGCGTCTTGAATGTGTAAATAGAAGTTTGGTGAATTGATAATAATCTCCATGCTTGTTAAAAATATCAAAAAAGGGATAAAATGCAAAAGATAAAATATGTTCTTTAAATCAAAAAAACCAGAGCCAATAAAACAAGAGAGCGCAACGAGTAAAGATCTAGCAATCATTACTCAAATGAACCAAGAATTTGCAACTTCTCTTGATTTAAATGAAACATTGCAAACAGCCTTGGAAGCAATAATCAAAAGGATTAACGCTCAGGCTGCAAATATTTTTTTAATTGAAGAAAAGAAACAAGTATTTCAATGTATAGCATCTAAACATCAAGCTTATCTTGATGAATATGAAATTCCTTTAACACAAGGGGTAATGGGAAAAGCAGTCTTGCAAAAGAAATGTATTAGAGTTGGAGATGTAAGAAAAGATGTAAGAGAAATTGCTGAATTTTATTTTGATTTAGATAATAAAACAAATTTTACAACATATTCTGTGCTCTGTGCACCTTTGATTGCAGCAAACGAATGTATTGGAGTGATTCATTGTTTAAATAAAAAAACAATTGATAAATTATTTCAAGAAGAGGACAGAAAATTATTAGAAACTCTTTCTGCGCCTGCTGCGCTTGCTATTAGAAATGCTCGTATGGCCAAGGAACTTATAGATAAAAATAGAATGCAAAAAGAAATTGAAATAGTTGGCGAGATACAAAAAACTTTATTGTCTCAAAATAAAAAAGAACCTTTTCCTATCTCAGGAATAAACATTCCAGCAAAAATTGTATCAGGAGATTTTTATAATTTTTCTGAATTAGGTGATGGCAAATATGGATTTGGTGTGGCCGATGTATCGGGAAAAGGAATTAAATCGTCACTTTTAATGTCAAAGGCATCAAGTCTCTATCGATGCTTAAGCAAAACAATGTTCTCAGCTGCAGATCTTTTAGATTTATTAAATAAAGAAATTTGTGAAACGGCAGCAAGAGGAATGTTTGTAACTATGTTGATTGGAATATACGATAGTAATAAAAAAGAATTACTTCTTTCCAATGCTGGACATGAACCACCTTTAATTTATACAAAGGATGGAAAATTTTCAAATTATACTGAAGCAGGACCACCTTTAGGAATTATGCCTAAAATAAAATATAAAGAAACAACTTTATCCTTTTCAGAAAGCTCTATGTATATTTTCACCGATGGAATCACTGAGATCAAAGACCCGAATGGTGAAATGTTAGGCGCCGAAGGTTTTCAAAATTACATAAAAAAATATCAATCCACACCTACTAATGAAAGATTAAAAATTATTATTGAGGATATTGTAAAATCAGGTAAAATTCAGAAAGATGATTTAACAATAGTTGTAATAGACAGCAAATAAAGAGATGGGCATACCAAAAATAATGTTTTTTTTTGCAATAGTATTAAGTACAGTGCTTTACTGGGCAGCTTCAAGTGTTTGCAAATATAATTTTGCACTGGAAAAAAAAACAGAAATTTTAAATATTGTTACAAAAGAGATAGATCCTACCTTGGGTAATGCAAAAGTTTATTATTATGAAGAATTAAATTGTAATCATGTAGATTTTGATTGGGATATAGATAGAGTTGTAAAAAATTTTCAAACTTTAAATGTAATTATTTATCAAGAGCTCACTACTGATATTAGAGGTGACCCAAATTACTAATTTCTGCAAACAGAAACTTAACTTGATAGGATTAGTTGAACGGATTAAAAAAAATACTGCAAGCAACAATCCTTTAATATTTTTTAAAAAACATGAGATAAAAGACTCATAATAGGGAAAAGGATTGATTGTGCCTATTTTAGGTTGTAGTCTACCTGGTATAGGGAGGATAAAAACTATAATGAGTACGGAAAAAACTACATTAGGCATACATAAAGTCATTTCTTTTGAAGAAGCTGCGAAAAACAAGGGTCAAAAACAACCTATTTTCTCTCAAGGACTTTACAATTGGGTAATGTTTATTCTCTCTTTATATACAAGAGTACGTGAAAATTTAAAAATAGACTTTGAATCTTTCGTTATACTTCAAGTTGTTGTTAGTCATTCGCTTTATCAAATAAATAAAACAGGAAGTAAAACATTTTCAGAGCTTGAAGATCAGATGACAAAGATTGGAGAAAATAAAAAAATAAGAAATAACAAGTTAACTTTTGCAAGTATTGCAGATGTTCTGCGGCTCCCAAGAGAAACAGTTAGAAGAAAAGTATTAGGTTTAAGTAAAAATAATATTTTACTAGGTAATACTAAGAAAGGAATCAAACTTGGACCAGCTTACAAAACAATTTACAAAGAATTTGTAGCACAAACTACTTTAGAATTAGGTTCTTTGATTAAAAAGTGGAAAAAGAGTGGAGCACTAGAACATTTATTGGAGATGGATAAATAAACATGAGCAAATTTTTTTATGCACTGTATGATTTAGCAAATTCAGCCTATACTATGATTGTTATAACATTTGTTACGTCAGCTTACTTTGCAAATCAAATTGTAGGAGATCCACAAATAGGAGCAGCTTACTGGCAATGGACCGCAGGTATTTGTGGAATTGCAGTTGCATTCACTGGACCTTTCTTTGGAGCTCTAGCGGACAAAAAACCAAAAGGCAAAATAAATTTTTTACAAATGTTTACTCTGCTTTGTATCGTAACAACTTGTTTCTTCTGGTTTGCTAAACCAAATCCAAATTATATTTTATTTACTTTAATTATTTTTTTTATTTCAAACTATTGTTACGAAGTTGGATCTATATTTTATAATTCATTATTAAAAAAATGTTCTAATGAAAATGATATTGGAAAAACTTCTGGCTTTGGTTTTGCTTTAGGTTACATTGGATCTGTTCCGATAATATTATTAACTTTGTATTTATTTGTTTTACCTGAAAGAGTTCCTTTTGGTTTAGATAAAAATAATTTTGAACATATAAGATTCATTCCTATTGTAGTTGCACTTTGGTTTTTGTTTTTTTCTTTACCAATGATTTATTATTTCAAAAAAAAAATCTCTTATGATGATAATTATGATTCAGCTCCAGTATTTAAAAAAATAATTGAAATAATTTGGCAAAATAAATTTACTTCTACTGGAAAGTTTCTTTTAGCAAGAATGATTTATTCTGATGCTTTAATTGTACTGATAGCAGGTGGTGGCGTGTATGCTTCAGGTGTTTTTGGTTTTACTCCAGGCGAATTGTTAAAACTTGCAATCGTTGGAAACATCGTTGCATTCATCGGAGTTTTGATTGGTGGATATTTAAATGATAAACTTTCATCTAAAATAATTATTTTAACTTGTATTGCGGCATTAACAGCCACAGTCTTTTACGGATCAATGGTTGCACAAACAAAAACTGAATTTTTTTATAATGTTATGGTCATTTCTTTTTTTATTGGCTCCATTCAAAGCGCAAGCAGAGTAATGATGACAAATTTATTAAATAAAAATGATTTAGGAAAAGGTTTTGGTTTGTTTAGCTTCTCAGGAAGAATTACTGCATTTGCAGGACCGTTAACAGTTGGAACTTTAACTTATTTATATTCTCAAAGGATTGGCTTTCTATCAGTCTCTATTTTTTTTATTTTAGGATTTATACTGATGATGTCTGTTAAAAATGTATAATTATTAAAAAAAGTATTTTTTAATTTAATTTCTACTAAAAATTGAAATTTTATAAAAAATTTTTATTTTTTTTAGTTTTTTAGGGTACAACTTTTAATATTTGTCAAATTTTGACAATTTTGATCTAATTATTTTACAACTTTAGCTTTAGTACTTCATAAATATAAAAAAATTATTGTACTCTAACACAATAATTCTGTACTCTAACACAAAAAATCTTTTTTAGATTGAAAAGTTTAAAAGTGTTGATTTTATTAAGTTATTTAAAATTTTAATAATTTTTATTACTCTAACACAATAGCTAAAATATAAAAAAAATACAATTGTGTTAGAGAATTCTATTTTTGTGTTAGAGATTGCAAAAAAATTAAAAAAAATTATAAAAATTATTTTTTTTTATAAAATTAAAAAAAGTATTGATTTAATTGACTAATTTACAATTCTGTGTAATTTTCACCCAATATGAGCATACAACTTATGATTATGTGTTAGACATTTTTATATTTTGTGTTAGAGATTCGTATGTTTGTGTTAGAGAAAAATTATATTTTATAAATTATGAATGAGGACGACAAAGATAAAACAGATATAGAGAGTAAAGAAGAAGAAGTTAAGAGTGGAGAAAATCAATCTGAAGGAGAATCTTCTCCAAATGATACTCAATCTCCTGAATCTTCTACTTCAACTACTGAGAACAATGAAATTCAAGCTGAAGCACAATCAGAAGTAGAAGAAAAGAAGGAGCATGAAGTAATTCACAAAAAAGATGGCAGGCTACATATATATGTAAGGCAAGATAAGTACAAAGGCGAATTAAAATCAAAAAATTGGGTTGGTAGACTTTATATTGATGGAAAACAAAAGATTTCTTCATCTGGAACTCCTAATTTAGATGACGCAATACCGATACTAGAGAAATGGTTCGATGATGTTCATGCAAATAAAGTAAAAGAAGAACAAGCTTCTAAAGAAACAGTCGATTCAACAAGCGAACAATCACCAGCTCCAACAGAGTCATCTATTCCGCCAGAACAAACTACATCTCCGGTCACAGAAACATCTAAAGAAACAACGCCTGTTGCTGTTTCTCAAAGTGTTGTTGCTCCAGTAGAAAATAAAGAAACTTCAGAAACAAAATCTTCTTTAAGTATTCTTGAAAAATTTAAAAATATTAAATTTAAAAAACCAAGTTTTGGCAAAAAAGATTCTGCACCAAAAGTTTCTACATCTAGAACAAATAATTTAAAACAAAAAATTGAAAATTTATTAAAAGCAAGACTTGGAAAAAAAGCGGTCCAAGGAGAAGAAATTGTAGGTGTAGAAATTACAAACAAAGAAATTAGATTAGCGCAAATTTCAAGCAATAAATCAAATCAATGGATCCTGGATAAGTTTTTTGTTCATCCTGTTGATTTACCAGAAGATGCCTCAGTATTAGATAATGCTGAAAAGTTAGGCGGTGAATTGACTGTTGCGCTTCAGAAATCAAAAATCACAACATCAAATGCTGCGATTGCAATACCTGTAACAAGCGCAATTATCAGAGTAGTTACGGCACCCTTGATGAAAGATGAAGAATTACAAAAAGCAATTGAGACTAATTCACTTTGGGAAAACTTGGTTCAGTTAACTGACAATTTAGATGATTACTCAATTTTTCATCAAGTTATAAACAGAAGTGACAAAGAAAATACAATGGATATTTTATTTGTTGCTTCAAAATTAGCAGACATAAATAATTATACTTCAATAATTAAACAAAGTAACCTAAATCCAGTAATTATAGATGTTAAATGTTTTGCATTGAAATCTGCTGTTGACCAGATAAATCAAATCTCAAAAAAATCTGAAGATGCCAATTTAACTGCAGTATTAGAATTTGGTTTAGATGAAAATTATTTAATGATTTTATATGAAAATAATCCAATTATAACGGATATTTTTTTAAGAAGTCAGGATAGAAAAATTTTATTAGATTCAGAAAATCAAGAAGAAAAAGATGCTTTGGTTAGAAGATTTATTACGCAAGTAAAACAAGCAATCCAAGATTTTGAAACAAAATATGAAAAAAGAATTAGAAATATAAAAGTAGTTTCTGATTTAAAAAATGTAGAAGATTTTATTTCAAATTTCAGAAAAAATATGGTCAATGTTGGTTTTAAATTGTTTGACCCAATAGAAGGATTGCAAATCCCACAACAAATACAGCAATCAACAAATATAGAAAACAAATCTTATTTTTCAACTGTGATTGGACTTGCTTTTAGAAAATTGGATGTATTTGGTTATTACAAATTTGTAACCGCTGTAAAAAATATAAATTTATTACCTGATAGAAAAGGCATGATTAAAGAAAAGAAAATGAAAGCATTTTCAAATTTTGCATTTAAAGGTGTAGTTGCCGCAGTAGTAGGAATTTATTTAATTCTTTTTAGTTTATCTTTTTGGAACATACATTCGTATAACATCAAACTAGTTGAATATGGCAACGTCATTAAAACTCATAAAGCTAAGACAGCCGAAACAAAGAAAATAAGCAAGGAATTAGGCGTAATGACAAAAACTTTGAATCTAAGTAAAAGTTTACGATCAAATAAAAGTCATAGCTATAGAGTTTTGGCACAAGTTGCAATGAGTGTTCCAAAAAGAGTTAAATTTTTATCAGTTGACTATAATGGAACAAACCAACTAGTTATTAAAGGAGAGGCTGCAACTGACCAAGACATATTAAAATTAATTGAAAATTTAAGTAAACAAAGATTAGTTAAACAAGCATCTCTAGGTTCTATGAACTATAAAGGCAAGGTTAGCTCAGCAGGACAAACGAAAAAAAATTTTTTAGTTAACGTAAAGATTGGAAGATAAATTTTATGGATTTAAAAAGTATTGATTTAAAAAATATTAATTTAGAAAGCATAAAGTCTAAACTAATAGCAATAGATAAAAAAACTATTATTAAATTTGGAATTAGTTTTGGAGCAATTGTATTATTCTTAATTATTTATTACGCAATTTTAAATCCCATTGTTAATGAGAAAAAAATCCAATTGGATGATATGCTTAATAAACAAGAAGAAATAACAAAATTTAATCAAGAAATTAAAAAGAAAAAGTCTAAAATTAAAAAAATTAGACCTGAGTATGAAAGTTTTTCAACACTATTCCACAGCAAAGCAGAAGTGGAAGGTCTATACCAAACTTTAAGTGAGTATGCTGGAGCTAATGGCTTAGTAATTTCAAAAATACAAAAAGGAAAACCTTCTGCAGTTTTGAAAAGTGCCTTAATGGACAAGAAAAAGAAAAAGAAAAAGAAGAAGAAGAAGAAGAAGAAAAAAGGAGCAGTGAAAGAAAAGAAAAATATCGCTTATTACAAGATACCAGTCAGTTTTCAAATAAAGGGTAATTTTCTTGGTTATATTAAGTTTAAAAGAGCGGTTGCTATGTCCAACAAGATGCTAAACTTTGACAAAGAAAGTATAAAAGTGGTAAAAGGTGGAGATACAACCAACACGATAGTAGTAAGTGGAGTTTTAACAATAGTGGGGTTACCGAATGAATTTTTTTAGGATAGCGTTATTAGTTCTATTTCTTACCTTTATTTCTTTTAATGCTTACAGCGATAATAATGAAGCAGAACAAAATATTGTTGAGAAAGCGAAGGATATCAACAAAAAACTAAAAGAGAAACAAAATTCTACGCAAGCGAATATAGATTCTGAAATAGGTAAAACAGAGGAACCTTTGCCTCTAAATGATCCTTTTGCAGGAGATACCGCAACAGCGAGCACAATTGTTACTGCAGAAGAAGAAGAAGCAACTGAAGCAGCTATAGCTTTAAGAAGCTATAAACTTGCTGCAACTTTTACAGGTGATTTTGATAAATTTGTTACTTTAGTAAATGACTCAGGTGAATATGTAACTTTAGAATTATTTGAAGAGTTATCAAGTGGACTTAAGTTGGTTGATGTAAATGCAAAAGAAGCAATATTCCAGAAGGAAGATGATGGAACATATTTAATAATGAATTTTAAAAACCAAATAAAGGAAGAAGATGAACTTTAATAGATTATTTAAAATTATTTTGTTTGGTTTTTTAGTTGTGTCACTAAGCAACTGTGCTCAACAACAGGGAAAATTTGGATTAAAACAACACAAACACAAAACACCATTGATAAAAGAAGATATTAGAAAAAAAGGAATTATAGAAGTTGAGAAAACAGTTAAAATGGGACCAAAACCTACAGAGGCAGATATTATAAAGTTGGGCAAAAGAAAGCAAATTTCGTCACAAAAACAAAGAAATTATCTTCTCATACCTGAAGAATATAAACTTTTAAAACAGAAAGTATCATTTAACTTTCAATCTTTAAGTTACAAAGAAGCGATGAATCTCATGGCGGAAACTGGAGAAATAAATATTTTAGTTGGCGATGAAGTTGCCGGATCTATTACGGCAAAATTAAATAATGTTCCATGGGATAAAGCATTTAACGCTTTATTAGATTTAAAAAATTATGCAGCAGATTTTGATGTTTCAAGCAATCTTATTAGAGTTCACTCACCATCAAATTTAACACAACAAGAATCTACTAAATCTGCAAGAGCTTCAGCTGTTAAAAAGAAAGTTGAGTTAGAAGACTCGGTAGAACCAGTTATATCTGAAATTTTTAGACTTTATTATATAGCCCCTGCAGAAGCAAAAGCAACTTTAACTGATTTATTCAAATCAACGACAGGTGATGATGGTTATGTACCAATTTCGATCACAGAAGAAAAAACAACAAGATCAATAATTGTTAGAGGAAAAGAGAAAGATTTAGATGTTGTAGATAAAATAATTAGAGAAATTGATGTAAGAACTAAACAAGTTTTAATCGAAGCTTTTATTGTCGAAGCAAACTCAGACTTTGAAAGAGCACTAGGTACTAGACTAGGAGGCTACTATCAGAGAAAAGGTAAAACAATTGGAGGTGTACAAAGTACTAGTACTGGAGATGGAGGTATTGGTTCTTCTACAGCTCAATTATCTTCTTCAACAGATAGTCTAACTGATTTTACGGCAGCTGGTAGAACAAGTGGAATAGGAATAATAAAAACTACAGGTTCAGCAGTACTGAAGGCAGAAATCACTGCACTTGAATCATTGGGTATGGGAAAAACTATATCTAATCCAAAAGTTTTCACTTTAGATAATCAGGTAGCGACATTAACACAAGGTGAAGAAATACCTTATGCTTCAAGTTCATCAGATGGTTCGGATACTTCATTTAAAGAAGCTGCGCTTAAAATGACTGTTACTCCAAGCATTATTGGTGATGGAAACGTACTATTAGATATACAAATAAATAATGACACTCCAAATAGATCAAACCCAGGAGATCCTGCTATTTATAAAATGGAAATTAGCACTAAGCTTTTGGTTGCTGATGGAGACATAGTTGTTATTGGGGGAATTAAAAAGAATAGTATGTCAAATGTAAAATCACAAACACCAGGCGTAGGGGACGTACCAGTAGTTGGAAACTTATTTAAAGGCAAAGCACTTACAGATACCATGGATGAGTTGTTGGTTTTTATAGCGCCAAGAATTTTATAAAATGCTAAAAATTAGTAGAGAGAGCGAAATTAATCTTATCAATGTCTTGATCGATCATGACATTATATCTGGTAAAGATTTACCAAATATAAAAAAACTTAGTAGCGATGGCAATAAATCTCAAATTGATGCTATTTTTGAACTTAAACTAACCGATGAAAAAAAAATCTTGGATGTATTAGTTAAAGAACAAAACCTTGAAGTAGTTGATTTGACCAAAATTCAAATTGACGAAAGTTTCAAAACTGTACTTCCATCCAATTATATAAACATGAATTTTGTTGCTCCATTTAAAGTGGAAGGTAAAACACTTCATATAGCAATTTCAGATAGTTCTAAACTTGGACTAATGAGAAATTTAAAAGCTATAACAAAAAAAAATATAGAATTACACGCTGCTAAAGTATCTCAAATTTCAGATTTTATTGAAAAGTTATTAAGTGAAAGTGGGGATGTTACCGCAGACACAATTAGAAAAGAAAATAAAGAGAAAACAAAAACTTTTGATTCAGAATTAGGTGAAGCAGGAGAGGTTCTTGAAAAACCACCCGAAGAGGATATTGAAGCACTAGAAAACGAGTCAGAGGTTATTAAATTTAGTACCGCAGTTGTAGCAGAAGCAATCAAATTAGGCGTGAGCGATATACATATTGAGTCTTTTAGATTTAGTTCAAGAGTTCGTTTTAGACAAGATGGAATGTTACAAGAACAAAAACAATATAGCAAATTTCTTCATGATAATTATGGTGCGGTAGTTACTCGTTTTAAGATAATGGGCAAATTAGATATTGCTGAAAGAAGATTACCACAAGATGGAGCAATTAATTTTAAAATGGAAGGCAAAGTAATTGATTTACGACTATCAATGTTGCCAACTGCAAATAATGAAAGAATTGTAATGCGTATTCTAAATAAAGATACTGGAGATATAACTCTTGAACAGTTAAATTTTGAAGATGCTGATTTAAAAAATTTAAGAAAAGCAATTCATGGAACACAAGGTTTAATACTTGTTACTGGACCCACAGGTTCTGGAAAATCGACAACCTTGTACAGTATTCTTAAAGAAGTAAGCAAACCACATTTAAATATTTTAACTGCAGAAGATCCTGTTGAATATGAATTAGAAGGTGTAGGACAAGTTCAAATCAAAGATGATATAGGATTATCTTTTTCTGCCACACTAAGATCTTTTTTACGTCAAGACCCAGAAATTATTCTAGTTGGTGAAATGCGAGATAAAGAAACAGTTGATATTGGATTGAAAGCTGCGCTTACTGGACACTTAGTTTTTAGCACACTTCACACCAATGATGCCCCAAGTACAATTACAAGATTGCAAAACATGGGAACGCCTGATTACTTAATTAGTGCTGCAACGCAGATGGTACTAGCACAGAGACTTGCAAGAAGAAACTGTAAAGATTGTAGAGTTCCAGATGACGATGTTAATCCAAAAGTTTTAACTGATTTAGGTTTTTCTCCTGAACAAGCATCAAGAGCAAAAGCTCTTAAAGGAAAAGGATGTCCAAAGTGTAAAGATACAGGTTATAAAGGACGACAAGGAATTTATGAAATTTTAGTTGTTTCTAAACCAATTAAAGAAGCTATACTTAGAAAAGCTACCACTCCTGAGTTAAAGGAAATAGCAATAAAAGAAGGCTTTCAAACTATGCAAAACATGGGAAGAAGAATGATAGCTAGTGGAGAACTTAGCTTTAGAGAGTATGAACGTGTCTTATCTACTAGCTAAAAAGAAATAAATATATGGACTTATACACATACAAGGGTATTTCGGCTGGCAAGTATATTGAAGGTGAAATTGAAGCCATAAACCAAGAAGAAGCATCTCACAAACTTAAAGAACAAAAAATAATTATCACTAATTTAATTAAGTCAAAGAAAAAAAAAGATGAAAAAAAGGAAAAATCAAAAGGTGCTGGATTTTCTCTTTTTAAGAAAAAAGTTAAAACTGAAGATATTTTAATATTTTCAAAACAGTTTGCAACAATGGTTAAAGCGGGATTGCCTATCCTTCAAATACTTGAAATGTTAAGAGATCAACTTGAAAATCCTGCAATTAAAGAAGTTATAGAAGACATACGAAAAAGCCTAGAAGGTGGAGTTACATTATCAAAATGTTTTGAAAAATACCCCTTACTCTTTGACAATGTGTACGTTAACCTAATTAAAGCTGGAGAGGCAAGCGGTAAGCTTGATGTTTTTCTTTTAAAGATTACCGAGTCTTTAGAAAAAAAAGAAAAAATTAAAAAAAAAATCAAAGGTGCATTAATGTATCCAAGTATAATGTTTACAGTGGCAATTACGGTTAGTGCATTTATGTTAGTAAAAGTAGTCCCTGTATTTGCCAAAATGTATGATGGTATGGGAATTGCTTTGCCAAAACCTACTGCAGTAATTATGGCAATGAGTGATTTTTTAAGAGGAACAGGAGGATTAATATTATTATTTGGTTCAATTGGTGGTTTTTTACTTTTTAGATATTTAGTAAAAAATAATGCAGGAATTAGATATAAATGGCATAAACAAGTTTTAAAACTTCCTGTGTTTGGTGATATGATTTTAAAATCGTTGATTGCAAGAATTTCATTAATTTTAGGAAACCTAAGTGCGGCGGGTGTTAATTTATTAGAGAGTTTGGAGATTGCAAAATCAGTTAGTAACAATGATGTTGTTACTGAAGCCATAGAAAATGTAAAAAAAGGAGTTTTTTCGGGAGACACACTAACCAAACTTTTTTTAAAGGAACCATTATTTCCTCCTACATTTAGTCAACTTATTTCTGTTGGTGAACAAACAGGACAGCTGGATGAAATGTTCGACTCTGTTGCGACTTATTACGAAGAAGAATTCGACACTACAGTAGACAATATGTCTAGCTTGATTGAACCCATTATGATTGTTTTTATGGGTAT
>CACLNK010000031.1 GCA_902608305.1 uncultured Pelagibacteraceae bacterium
ATCTATAAACCCATGTAAGCCAGGCATATATAATAAATGTCCAACGTCTAGAAGGATTTAGTTCTTCTGGAGGTGAATGATTTAATCCAAATAATATTTCTCTTAATTGCCATCTTGCAAGTGCAAAAGATCTTGGTTGTAAGTTTTCTGCTTTTAACCAATCAGCAAAAACATAATAACCATCAAATCTCATAAATGGACTTACGTTAATTGCTAAAGAAGAAATCCAACTTGTTGTAGCAATAAAAAAAGCTACACTTTTGAAATCACCATCTGGCAAAATTGCCCAAAGAAAAGTTGCAATTAATGCTAGATGAAGTTCAGTTAAAATACCCGCAAAGTTAATAATTAATCTTTCTCTATGATTTCTAAGACGCCATGCATCGGTTGTGTCTGTATATAAAAAAGGAAAAAATACTAAAAATGCAATTCCAATTGCAGAAACTCTACAACCAAAATACTTTGCAATATAACCGTGTCCTAGTTCATGTAATGATTTTACAAAAATTAAAGTAACAAGATAAAGCATCAAGCCTTTAAATGAGAAAAAATACATAAAGGTATTTAAAAATGTTTCAAATTGCTGGATAACAAGACAAATTCCAATAAAACCAAAAATATAAATAATATTTCTATATTTTTTTGACCCAAAAGCTCTTACGTACTTGAGCGTTTTTCCTAGCCATTCATCTGGTTTTATTAATGGAATTTTAAAAAATAAGTAGCTGTGAATTAAAAAATATAGCCAATTTTTTTTTTGAGCATTTTTCTGTTGTAAAAGTAAATTTGTACTTTGGCCTCTTGGTTGAACTATTAAATTATTTTGCTGAAGAAAGTTAACAAAACTTTTGATTTCTTCACTATTTGTTTCAATTCCTTCTTGGTTAATTTTTTTCTCAAATGACTTGATATCTTCACCGGCTCTCCAATTTTTAATCAGCCGAAATGCTGCCAGCCCTAAAGTAAAATATTTATTTCTTAAGGCATCATATAACAACCATGCAGGGGATCCGTCTTCTCTACTATTGCCTCTAAATATTTCTAAATCTTCTCTTAAATATGGAATAATCATACGCCGATAAGTTGTCGAACAAATGTGATGGGTTTTCTAAATAAATAATAAAACAGCATAACTCTAGAACCATATACTTTTGCAGTTCCCCTAAGACCAATTCTTGGTGTTTTTTTATTACCTTTGAAACTAGAAACTAATTTATAAGATAGAACTTCTTCAGGAGATAATTCTGGTTCATAAGTTGATCTTAAAAGTTTTCCTTTATATGGGCTAATAGGATTAACATCCAAAAATACTCTTACTTTTGAATTTTCTTTTATAACTATAGAGTCTTTAACAGGTAACCAAATTAAAAATTCAATTTCTTTTGGATCTGCAATAGTTAGTATTTTTTCTCCAACAGCAACAGGTCTTCCTTGCCAATCTAATTTTCTATCAACGATTGCTACTCCTTTTTGTTCTGAATAAATTTTAGAATTTTTTAACTTTTGTTGTGATGATTGAAGTTCTGCTTTTTTTAAATCTACTCGCGCAATAAGTTCAGCTAATCTTGATTTTTCTTCATTATCTGTAAAAGAAGATTGTCTACTTCTAAGTAGCTCTGTCTCTGCAAGACGCAATGATTGTTTTGCTAGATTAAAATTATTTAACAGATCAGTGTCTTCTAATACAACTAATAAATCTCCTGATTTTATCTTGTCATTATTGTTTGCAGTAATTTTTTTAACAACACCATCGAAAGGAGAAGTTACTAGGTAAGGATTTTTAGCAACAACTTCAACAGGTGCTGTACTTGTCATTCGAATTGGAAAAACAAATATTAAAAAAACTATACCCATTATGATCCAGCGTTTTCTTCCTGAAAAATTTTTATTTAAAAAATCCTTAATTGAATAATTAGATAAAAAAGTATTATAAGCATGCCCATAAGTTCTTGATAAATGCCTCAGTAATTCATTTTCATTTTCTTTAAATGGATCATTTCTAGATAAAATTAAATACCCTTGTAGACCTTTTTGTGGAGAAAAAATTGGAACGCATAATAAGTATTGAGGAATGTTATTTGGTTTTTTTCTTTTCATTGCTTTTGTAAATTTTTCTAAATCTATTAATTCAATTTCCTTTAAATCTTTAAGTGATTTGTCATTCATGACATCTTCAACAAAAGTTAAAAGTGGCGCAGTTCTATCGACTGTTGCAAGGTCAGAAATTGCATTCACATGATATTTGTCAGTTGGAGATTTAAGTAATAAAAAAGAGTTTGTGTAATTAATGATTTCTCTTGTTTCGTTAACTACTAAAAAATTTAATTCGTCCTTGTCTCTAGCTTCTCTAGCTTTTTTTTCAAGCCCAATTAATCTTGCTATTTTTATGTTTTTATCTTCACTCAAAATTTAACAATCCCACTCATTCCAGGAATTAAACTCTCATATTTTTCATTAAACTGAGCTTTTAATTCTATTGTTTGACTTACTGCATCAACTGCAGCACCTAAACTAATTACTTTTGCATCAAGAACTTCGCCTGTTTCATCGATGATAATTTTTACAGGATGACCCTTCTTTAACCATTTCAACCATTTGCTTGGAACAACAACAGCTGCTTCTAACAATCCATCGCCAACTATATCCATCAATGGTTGTCTTTGTTCAATGCTTGTAAATACATTTGTATAAACATCCATTACTTTGCCATCGTATGGAGCAAGAATATTACATCTTTCAACATTAAGTTTTGTAATTGACAATTCTGCTTCTGCTTTTTTAAGCGCAGACTCTGATAATTGATATTGAAGTTCACCAATAGATCTTAGGTCTAAAAGTTCTTTATCATTTTTTAATTGTATTTTTGCGCTTTTGTGATCAGCTTTAATTACATCTAATTGAGCTTTGTATAACTTACAGTCAAAACTGATTAACACATCTCCCTTTTTAAATGCATCTCCCATTAAAAAATTTATTTTCTCAACACGTGCAGCAATTTCACTTGAAATAGAAACTTTTTCTGTAGCAATAACCAATGTTCTTGCTTCTTTTAATTCTACTTCAGTAGCCTCAGAATAAGCAGAAGTTGTAAAAATCAATAAAATGATAATAAGTAAAATTCTCACGTTTTTAATAAGTTATATTTTATAAATTGTTTATTATTTGGGAACCGTAATTATCTAAAATAGTTTGCTCTTTTAACAATTGATCAGATAGAGGCATAAACTTTATATCGTTGTCTAATAATTTTTCTGTTGTTTCCGGATTTACATCAGAAAAATTAATTTCAATATCTTTAACTGTTACTTCTCCATTTTCATTTTCTATAATAACTTTAAGTTCTACCTTCTCTACGTTTTCTGGAGGGTTAGCAATAATTTCACCGCTAATCGGGTTTAATTTAATCCAGTTTGGTATTTCTTTGCCATCTTTTAAAACTACTCTAAGGCTTTTAAAGTTTGTCTTAATTTCATCTGGAAGTTCAACTACAAAATCATTATTCCTTAAATTTGGTTCTAGTTTTAAAAATTCGTTAGGCTTAATTTTTTTTACAACATCCTCAAAATTTTTATTTTCATTAATTGCATCTGTAGTTGTTTTATTTACAGATCCATCTTTATTAATAGATTTTAATTTTATCGATCCATCTTTGTTAATCATGATTTTTGCTTTTGCTGTTTTTCTTACTTCTTTTAATATTTCTTTATCTTTTGCAATTTTCTCCGGATCGATAACAACGGTTACTTGTTTTTTATTATTGTCTGTATCTACTGCAATAATTTTAAATTCAACTAATTTCTCACCTTTTGGAATATTTGTTTTAGTTTTTCCTGTTTTTGGATCAATTTTAATCCATTCTGGTAATGGAGATCCGTCTTTCATTTCTCCGTAGTATTTTTGAACTTCTTTACCTTCGTCGTTAAAAACTTTAAATTTAACTTTTAAACTCTTGTCAGTAAATTTAGCATTAAGTTTACTAATATCTTCTTTACCTTGTTTAAAATCTATAGATCCAGATTCGGCAACTAAATCTACAAGTTTTAAACCTTGATTAAATTCAGCACTTCTGGATATTGATGATTTAGGTAGTTTAAATTCTTTTAGCAAAAGTCTTTTTGCTCTTTTAATTTTTTTTCTTTGTTTTTTTAATTCTTTTTTTTCTTTTTTAGCTTCTTTTTTTTCTTTTTTTGGTTCTTCAGTTTCAGTAGTCGTGGCATCCTCTCCTGAAACAGTAATAGTTATTGTTCCAGTGTCAGTTGCTGCTCCATCCCAAAATGTATATGTAAAAACATCTGTTTCACTAGATCCACCGTCTATATTATCGGCTGCATCTTGATCTGCTACATAAGTGTAGGATCCATCTGCTCCAATAGTTAAAGTACCATATGTTCCTGTAACTTCTGTACCACTACTATTATATGAGCTTCCTGTTGAAACGTCTGAAGCAGATCCTCCACTTGGTTGAATAACTGTAATTTCCTTGGAATCATGATCATCTGCATCTGTGTCATCAGTTAAAAGATCGTTTGAAGATCCATTAGTAGCTGTGGTTGTTTCATTTGCATCAACTGAATCCGTATCATCTACTGCTACTGGAGCATCATTAACTCCTACTACTGTAATAACTATAGTTGCTATATCTGTTCCACCGTTACTATCAGATACCGTATAATTAAAAGAGTCTGTTACAACATCGCCTGCATCTAAGTCATCAGCAGCTGATTGGTTTGCAACATAAGTGTAAGATCCATTGGCATTTAATGTTAATTGACCATAAGTTCCTGTTAATGCAGCACCTAAAGTGCCTGCGGTACCACTTCCTTCAGTTCCTCCTGTTCTAAAAGAGGCTACAGTTAAAGTATCGCTGTCAGCATCAGTATCATCTCCTAAAACATCACCGTCATGTTCTCCTGTAACATTTTCAACCAAATTAAATGGACTAACCAATGTATGTTGCTCAACTTCTCCTTGGGAATAATCATTATGAAACATTTTTGTTCCGTCATGACTAAAGGCCATAGCTGTTATATTGTAAGAGCCAGGATAAGTTACTGCGTAATTACCAACATAAGTTTCTGAAGAAATATCCCAAGCTGTACTTAATTTAAATTCGTGAATATCATCATCATCACTTGACACTAAAAACATCCTAGTTCCATCGGCATTAAACCCCATTCCTTGTAACCAACTACCAGCATCAGAAACTGATTGTTCGGTAGCTGAACCTTTGCTAGCTGGATCATAAGCTGTACTCAAAGAATATTCTGCAACTGTATCACCGTCGGTGTCCAGAACAAACATTTTAGATCCGTCATTGTTAAATTTAATATCTCTTGGGTTAAAATTTGATCCAAGATCAGTTGTTGCTATGTGGTCATCAGTAGCATCAACACCAGCGAGACTATAAGGTGTACTTAATTCCCAACTATCTATATTATCATTTATTCTTCCAACAACATAAATTTTAGTACCATCAGAATTAAATGTTACTCCTTGAGGCCTAGTATCCTTTGCACTTATACTTAATGCTCTATCATGTGTAGCCGAAGAAACATCCCAAGCTGTGCTTAATGTATATTCGTTAATTTCAATTCCATTAATACCAACAATAAACATTTTGGTACCATCAGGATTGAATTTTAAACCTGTAGCGACGGTTTCTTCATCGCTTATATCTAGTGGAGTCCCAGTAGAAAGTGCTGCTGTTGTAATATTGTTTGCGCTAGCGCCATTGCTCACTGATAGAGTTGCATCCTCATTAATAGTTCCTGTGTTGTTGGCTGCAACAGGGTTATTAGAATTATAAATCGTAATAGTTAAAGTTGCAGTATCTGTAGCTGTTCCATCTGAAACAGTATAATTAAATACATCTGTGACTGTTCCTGATACTGAATTAGCAGTAGATACATAAGTATAAGATCCATTAGCATTCATAGTCAAAGTTCCATAAGTACCAGATAAAGCTTCACCTAAAGTTCCTGCAGTACCAGATCCTTCAGAACCACCTGTTCTAAATGAAGCGACTGATAAAGAAGCACTATCATCAGCATCACTGTCTGAGTGGGAACCAGAACTTGTATTAATAACATCTCCTGAATGTTCGCCAGTTGCATCATAAGATCCTGAAACGTTGGCATTTGCACCATTACTAACTGTTAAAGTTTTACCTTCTTGAATATAACCAACATCATTTTGAGCTACTGGAGCATCGTTAACACCTGTAACGGTAATGGTTAAAGTTGCAGTATCAGTTGCTGCTCCATCCCAAACTGTATATGTAAAAACATCCGTTACGGTATCACTTGCATCTAGATCATCAGCTGCACTTTGATCAGCAACATAAGTATAAGTTCCATCTGCTCCAACAGTTAAAGTACCATATGTTCCAGTTACTGAAGTTCCACTACTATTATATGAACTTCCTTGAGAAACACTTGAAGCAGATCCTCCACTTGGTTGAATAACTGTAATTTCCTTGGAATCATGATCATCTGCATCTGTGTCATCTGCCATAAGAAGACTTGAACCTGAACTTTGAGTTATTGTAGCGTCTTCATTAACGCTGTCAGTGTCATTAACTCCAACCGGATCATCATTAATACCTATTACTGTTATAACTATAGTTGCGGTATCTGTATCTGTTCCATCTGAAACAGTGTAATTAAAAGAGTCTGTTACAACATCACCTGCATCTAAATCATCTGCTGCACTTTGATTTGCAACATAAGTGTATGATCCATTGGCATTTAAAGTTAATTGTCCATAAGTTCCTGTTAAAGCTGAACCTACTGTCCCTGCTGAACCGCTTCCTTCAACAGCGCCTGTTCTAACAGAAGCTACTGTTAAACTATCGTCATCGGCATCTGTATCATCTCCTAAAACATCTCCGTCATGTTCCCCTGTTACATCTATCAAATTGTAAGGACTAGTTAGAGAATATTCATTAACATCATCTCCAGATTCACCCGTAACAAACATCTTCGTTCCGTCGTGGTTAAATTCTAATCCTTGTGGATCAGTCTCCTGAGAACTTATACTAAAACTACCCTTATGAGTGACTGTAGAAGTAACATCAAAAGCTGTGCTTAATGTATATTCATTAACATCATCTCCAGCTTCACCCATAACAAACAACCTAGTTCCATCTGCGTTAAAAGATATTGAATTTGCAGCAGTTTCTTGAGAAGACACATCTAAATAATCACCATCATAAGAATAAGTTGAAACGTCAAAAGCTGTGCCTAATGTATATTGATAAAGTCGTTCATTAGCTCTATTCATAATATACATTTTAGTTCCATCTGAGTTCCATTCGATATCTCTTTCGTCGTTACCGCCAATACCTGTTACATCGACATATTCTGCTGTAGAAACATCAAAAGCTGTGCTTAACGTATATTCATTAACATCATCTCCAGCCCATCCATTAACATACATCTTAGTTCCATCATTGTTAAATGATAATCCAGTTGGCTCGGTCTCTTGACCGCTTATACTAAAAGCATCTACAAAAGATGCTGTGGAAACATCCCAACCTGTGCTTAACGTATATTCATTAACGTCATCACCAGTTGCTCCTAAAATAAACATCTTGGTTCCATCTCTGTTAAATTCCACATCTCTTGGCTTAGTCTCTTGAGAGCTTACACTATAAGGTGAACTATCGTGAGAAGCTGCTGCAGTTGTAATACTGTTTGCACTAGCTCCATCGGCCACAGTTAATGTTGCATCTTCATTAACAATTCCTGTGTTATTAGCTGCAACAGGAGCATTATTAGCTGCAGCAACAAAGACTCTCATATAGTCACCTGGAGTACCATTTTTAACTCCAGTTCTTAATGTTCTTTGGTTTGAAGATACTGAAACCCAGTCGGTCTCTTTGTCAACGTCATCGTCTCCAGATGGTCCACCCGAAGTTACATCATTATTTGCATGAAATGCTTCATTCTCATATCCTCTTTGACTATAAGAAGTTGGATAAGTTGCTCCACTCTTATCAAAGCCACTCATTGCAACAGTGTCAGCATCATCCCACATAATACCATAAATTTCATTATCAAATGTAATTGAGCCTATCTGATTTACCCTATCAATTTTATCGTTCTCGGTGTCATTCATAAAAACCAAATAAACATCTACAGGGTAAGTGTCAGTATTCAATGATACATTGGAATTACCATCGTCATCTTTATCTAAAGTTATAGTACCATTGCTAGCATTTGCTCTTTCTCTAGTAACAACAAAATATCCAGTACCGCTTGATTGATAACCGCCCGAACCTACATCTTGAGTATTAAAATTATCAGCAGCATGACCTTCTTCCATGTAACCACTTACTGAAGCCACACCATTTGCTAAGTAATGTTTGTAATCAACAACCTTTACATTTTGAGTTTCAACTATTCCAATTTTTTTTTCTAAATCCCAGTCACCGCCTTTACCAGTAACATCATCAGATGCTGCAATGTCAGCTTTAGTTACTTCTGAAATTTTACTGATTAAAGTTTTGCCACCATCTGTACTTGCAACATTACATCCATAGAATAAAATATCCCCGTCTTCTGTTAAACATTGACCAATAGATCTCAACGTTTGGTTGTATGATTGAATAGTATCATTTGAAAGTGTTGCATTACCAAATAAAATTTTACCAGCGCTACCGTGACCAATTATATGTAAAGAGGAAATATCACAGTTATCTTTTAAAGCACTATCAATTTTTTTAAATCCATCTTCATTAGATTGAATTAAATAAACTTCTGTATCTTCATTAAATGAATTAATTAATTTTTGATAATCTTGAACTTGGGAGTCTATGAAAACTACTTGTTTTCTTTCATTTCTTTTTTGATCTCTTACGGCTTGATCAAATGGAACTATTTTCGATTTGTCATCAACTTTATTTTCAGAAAATTTTGTAAGTTTTTTTGAATTTTTTTGTAAAAATTTATCCTGATTTCTATCATCAATTAAATCTAAAAAAGTTGAAGCTCCAGCACCATCGAGCATTATTCTTTGTTCTAGTGCTTCTATAAAAATCTTCTTTTTTCTGACATGATTTTTCATCAACTTTATCTTAATCGAATAAAGCAAAACATAAATTAGAAATTATTACTCTAAACACTTAATAAACTAACAAATAATGAACAATTTTACAGATTCACCTAAAATGGACATAATTATATTTATTAAACTAAAAATTGAATTAAGTTCTGTGCGTGAATTATTTTAGTAAAATTATAGGATTAATTTTGTTAATTTTTTTGGTTTCTTGTTCAAGAAGTCCTAAAGCTATCAGTTCACTTGAAACAGAAAAAAGAGCTAAGCAAGATATTCTAAAAATTGAAGAAATTAAAAAAGACAATAAGTCTTGGGAAGAAAATGTTGAAATAGATTTATACACAGCAATTGCTCTTGCAATAAAAAACAACAAAGAATTAAAAATAAAATTATTAGAATCGGCACTCGCCAATAGACAACTTGATAAAATAAAATTTGAAATGTTACCAGCAATTGCAACTAACGCAGGTTATAGCGGAAGCGAAAAATATAGTGCTACTGCAAGCGCGACTGTTCCATCAAATGACCTAGCGGGATCAATAGGCTCATCTTATTCAACATCAAGAGAAAGAGACGTCAATACTCAAGATATTGGTTTTACCTGGAATGCTTTAGACTTTGGTTTATCTTATATTAGAGCAGGACAAAATTCTAATCGCTATTTGATTTCTGAAGAAATGGAAAGAAAAGCAGAACACAATATTGTTAGAGATGTTATTAGATCTTACTGGAATACTTTATCCGCTGACAAATTAATTCGAAAATATGATCCTTTGTTAATTGAAGTTGATAAAGCATTAAACGACTCTCAGAAAATTGAAGAACTATTACTAACAAAACCAATGGATGCTTTATTGTACCAAAAAGAATTATTAGATATTCAAAGAGCTCTTCAATCGCAAAAACAACTTTTTATAGATTCTAGAATTCAACTTGGAACATTAATGGGTTTGCTGCCTAATCAAAAATTTAAAATTGTTTCTACTAATGATCCGTTAACTATTTTGGATATGTCTTTAGAAGGAATGGAAGAATATGCTTTGTTTCATAGACCAGAATTAATTGAAAGCCATTATGAAGAAATTATATCTGTTCAACAAGCTAAAGCTGGAATGATTTCATTATTGCCTGGGTTAAATTTTAATGCAGCATGGACTCATTCATCTAATGATCACTTAATGAATAAAAGTAACTACGAATATGGTTCAACTGTTGGTGCAAATCTTTTGAATATTTTTAATTATCCAAAAATTAAAAAGATTAATCAAACAAATACAGAAATTATAAAAGAAAAAAGGTTAGCTTTATCGATGGCCGTTCTTTCACAAGTGCATCTTGCAAATATTGATTATTCATTGGCTTTAGAAGAATATGATACAGCCGAAAGATACTATCAAGTTTCAAGAAAAATAACTGAACAAGTAAAAAATGCGCAAAAAATTGCAAGATTTGGAAATTTAGAATTAATTAGAGAACAAGCAAGTTTACTAGTTGCAGAATTAAGATATGACATTGCGTATTCAAAATTACAGCATTCAATTGGTAAACTTTATACTTCTGTTGGTCTTGATGTAACAAAAGAAAATGTGAACAAATTAGGTTTTAAAGAATATGCATCAATTATTAAAAACAACTTTAAATCGAGTAGTAAAAGATATTATGCAAAAGTTAAAAAACCAATTAAAAATCAAAATCCTATTGCAAAAAAACATGACGATGAAAACATAAATCAATTTGCTTTTGCTAAAAATACTTTTGAACTAGATGGAGCAGGAAGAGTTATTTATGATGCAGTTCAAAGTAACGGCGAACCATTACCAAGATGGATTACTTTTTTACCTTCACAAAGGATGTTTTTAATAAATAAATCTGAAAAAGATAATACAGAAGAATTAAAAATAAAAGTTAGTGCCAGAAATATTAATGTTAGAACAGAAGATAATTTTAATCTTTTAGTTGATCCAGAATTAAGAGCCACGAGAATACAACAAGAAATAAACCTAAAGAAACAAAGAAAATTAGCAAAAAAGCAAAAGCAAGAGGAAATCAAAAGAAAAAAAGCTGAAAAGCTATTAAAAGAAAAGAAAGAAAAAGAAGAAGCTAAAAGGTTAGCAAAAAAAGAAGCCGAAAGATTATTGCAAGAAAAGAAAGAAAAAGAAGAGGCTAAAAGGTTAGCAAAAAAACAAGCAGAAGAATTATTTAAGAAACAAAAAGAAGAAGCGATATTGCTAGCAAAAAAACAAAAAGAAGAATTAATAAAACAAAAAAAACAAACTGAACTTAAACTTATTGAAGAAAAAAAACAAAAGGAAGAAGAATTAACAGTTCTTAAAACAAGAAAAAAAGTTAAAACACCTCAAGAAATAAAATTAGCTAAACTTGCCAACACTTTAATGAACGAGATAAAAGAAATAGATTTATTTGAAATAAAACAAGAAAGCACTCTTCTAAAAATAGAAACAGTAGATTTTAATAATCTATTTACTCAAATAGATTTTGAAAAAAATCTTAAAGATTCAGAAAAAATTGAAGAAATAATAAATAATGTTTTTGAACCATTAGACCTGGAAAGTAAAATAGCTTTAACTAAAATAATATTAGAAGGGGCAATGGAAGCCGCAACTACAAAAAGAAATGAAATCAGCAAGAATATAGTGGACCTAAACAAAAATGAGGAGATTAATAATAAATATAATAATCAGATATTATTCTTGGAAAGATTATTAGATCATGCGGGAATTGATTATAAAAAAAGACAAAATATTAATGAAACAAATTAAAATTAAAATAAATTCAAATATTAAAGAAGTTAAAGGCAATTTATTTAAGAAAAATAATATTGTAAAAGTTAAAGCTGGAAATGCAATAAAAGGTAAAATTAATTTCAAAAAAAAAATTAAGCAAATATAATTTGTTAATTCAAGACAGGACGTTTAGAGTTAAAGTAATTGTAGAAAAATAGATAATTTCAAAACGACAAAAAGATACTAAAGTAAAAGTATACAATCCAAGAAAACATTGTAAGCATAGTAGAAAAAATTAATGCAAGACCGACCAAAGTATCTTGATTTATTTTTTTACGCCATTTTTTTGGGAAAAAGTTTAATGAATATGCATAAACAATTATAAAAATATTAAGTGATGATACAATTATATTAAAGAATAAAAACTTTTCCATTAAAATAAGAAATATTTAATTTGATTGGCAAAAATAACATAAAGAA
>CACLNK010000032.1 GCA_902608305.1 uncultured Pelagibacteraceae bacterium
GAAGGAAAAAGAATTACATGGATAAAACCTTATAAAAAAATTAAAGACATTAAATATAGCAAGTCTGAAGTCCAAATAAAATGGTATGAAGATGGAACTCTTAATGCATCTGAAAATTGTATTGATAGACATCTCAAGAATAAAAAAGATAAGACTGCAATAATTTGGGTTGGAGACAATCCAAAAGATACAAAAAAAATAACATATCAACAACTTCACAAAGAAGTTTCAAAAACTGCTAACGGATTAAAAAGCCTAGGTATCAAAAAAGGAGATAGAGTAACAATTTATTTAACAATGATACCTGAGCTAGCTATTACAATGTTGGCTTGCGCAAGGATTGGTGCAATCCATTCAATAATTTTTGGGGGTTTTTCTTCAGACTCTATAGCAGGAAGAATAAATGATTGTAAATCTGAATATATTATAACTGCCGATGAAGGAGTCAGAGGTGGAAAAACTATTGATTTGAAAACAATTACTGATGAAGCATTAATGAAATGTCCTGATGTAAAAAAATGTATAGTAGTTAAAAGAACAGGAAATTATATAAATTGGGTTGATGGACGTGATGTTTGGTACGAAGATATTGTTAAAACTGCGCCAGCTCATTGTGAGCCTGAAGAAATGAATGCAGAAGATCCATTATTTATCCTTTACACCTCAGGGTCAACTGGAAAACCTAAAGGCGTTTTACATACTACGGGTGGCTATATGGTCTATGCTTCAATGACACATCAATATATTTTTAATTATAAACCAAAAGATATTTATTGGTGTACTGCTGACATTGGTTGGATAACTGGACATAGTTATATTATTTATGGACCACTTTCTAATGGAGCAACAACAATTATGTTTGAGGGTATTCCAACATATCCTGACAACTCAAGATGGTGGCAAATAGTTGATAAATATAAAGTAAATATATTTTATACTGCTCCAACTGCTATTAGAGCATTAATGCGGGAAGGTGATGGACCAGTTAAAAAAACATCAAGAAAATCAATAAAATTGCTTGGTACTGTTGGAGAACCAATAAATCCTGAGGCATGGATGTGGTATTATAAAACTGTTGGAAATTCAAAATGTCCAATTGTAGATACATGGTGGCAAACAGAAACAGGTGGAATTTTAATTAGTCCACAAGTAGGCGCTATAGATTTAAAACCCGGATCTGTAACAAAACCCTTTTATGGAATAAAACCAGTTATTGTTGATAAAAACGGAAAAGTACTTAAAGGCGAGTGCGAAGGAAGACTATGTATTGCACAATCATGGCCAGGTCAAATGAGAACTGTTTATGGTGACCATGAAAGATTTATTAAAACTTATTTTTCACAATTTGATGGAAAATATTTTACTGGGGATGGATGCAGAAGAGATAAAGATGGATATTATTGGATAACTGGTCGAGTAGATGATGTAATTATTGTTTCGGGGCATAATTTAGGTACAGCTGAAATTGAAAGTGCATTTGTTGCTCATCCAAAAGTTGCTGAAGCTGCTGTAGTTGGCTATCCACATGATATTAAAGGTAATGGATTATATTGTTATGTAACTTTGAATGTTGGAGAAAAAGTTGATGGCGATCTTGAAAGAGAGTTAAAACTTTGGGTTAGAAAACAAATTGGACCAATTGCAACACCAGACTTTATACATTTTTCACCAGGATTACCAAAAACTAGATCTGGAAAAATCATGAGAAGAATTCTTCGTAAAATTGCAGCTAATGAACATAATCAATTAGGAGATACAACAACATTAGCTGATCCAAGTGTTGTTGAAAGTTTAGTTAATAATAGAAAAAATATTTAAAAATTTATTAAATTAATAAATTCTTTTTTAATATTGTCCCATTTAAGAATCATGGAGTTTAAAACTATTTTTTTATCCAAAGATTTTAATTCTTCAGCAACAGGAGACCATTCATATAAAGCCAAAGCGCTTTCATTGAAAGGCAAATTTAAATAATATTTTTGCCAATCAATTTTTTCTAGTCTTTCGTTAAACTTTTTTTTTGAACTTTCTATAATGTCATTTGGCATTTCATTTTTAATTTCTTCATTTAATATTTCTTCATAAATATTTTTTGCACCTAATGTTTGGTCAAAATTAGAATTATTTTTAAGATAAGAAAGACAATAAAAAGTAAGATCTTGTAAAGCTACAGCAAATATATTCCATTTAGCTTTATTTATTGATCCCAAAAAAATTTCATCCTCAAACATCAAAATATACTTGGCTCCCATTCTAGTTTTCAGATAACCATACAAAGTTTCTTGAGAAACCCAAGCTGACTTTCTTTGAATAAAGTTTTTTAATTCAGAAATATTGGTAATTTTCTTTTTAGGTTTTAAAAAATTAAATAGTGGAGTAATGTATTCCTTCAAATACTCAAGCTTTAGGTCTCTAAGTTTAATCTTATATTTTATAGCCATTTTACTTCCATTTTTACCCTTAATTTCAAAAAACACATAGCTATATTGGCCATTTTAGGGGTTCCATTATATTGCTAAAATAAGTATGCTCCCGTTCTTTAACCTATAGGGAGGGAAAAAATGTCAAACAAAGCTAAACACTGGGAAAAAACTAAAGGGCAAATGATTGTTACTTTGCTTCTTTGGTTCTTTTTTGGTTATGTTATCTTCATGTTTGGTGAAAGTATTAATTCAGCTAGTTTTCTTGGATACCCTTTAGCATACTATATGTGTGCTCAAGGATCTTTAATTGCATTTGTCGTAATTCTTTTTTGGTCAGCAAATAGGCAAGAGAAAATTGACGAAGAATTTGGTTTTACCAGCGGGGAGGATGATTAATGTTTAAAGGAAAATTTATCGACAACTTACCTAAAATTTATGGAACGTATACTGGTGGTTTCTTAGTATTCATCATATTGATGGCTATTGCGGAACAAGCGGGTATGACGGCCAAAACAATAGGTATTATGTTTGTAGCTTTTACAGTTTGTATCTACGCATTTATTGGGTGGCTATCTAGAACTGTACAAGTAGACGCGTACTATGTTGCTGGACGGACGGTTCCAACAGTTTTCAATGGTATGGCGACTGCAGCTGACTGGATGTCGGGTGCGTCTTTCGTGGCCATGGCTGGTGGAATTTACTTTGGTGGTTATACATATATGGCATTCTTAGTTGGTTGGACTGGGGGTTACATATTAGTATCTTCACTACTTGCACCATATTTACGTAAATTTGGTTGTTATACTGTGCCAGACTTTATTGGAACAAGATACGGCGGAAATGTAGCTAGATTTTGTGCCGTAGTTGTTTTAACTTTAGCGTCTTTCACATATGTGACAGCTCAGATTAACGCAACAGGAACTATTGCTGCTAGAGCACTTCATATTCCATTCGAGTTAGGAGTATGGGTTGGATTAATAAGTATTTTGTTATGCTCAATGTTAGGTGGAATGAGAGCGGTTACTTGGACACAAGTTGCTCAGTACATCGTGTTGATCACAGCATACTTAATTCCAATTTTCTGGATAAGTAACAGAGGTGGCTACGGCTTATTTCCACATTTAATGTTGGGAGAAGAAGTTGCAAGACTAGGTGAACTAGAAGCTCAATTTGGTTTAGTTAAAAACGCTGCAGCAGATATTGCGGCGGCTGGTGTACCAGGTGGTTTGAAATCTATTTCTTTACCACACTCAGGTGTACCTGAAGGTGGAATGGCTGCTTGGAAATTTATTTCATTAGCTCTTTGTATGATGGTAGGAACTGCTTCTTTACCACATATCTTAATGAGATACTTCACAACGCCTAGCGTAAAAGCAGCAAGAAAATCAGTAGCATGGTCGCTATTCTTTATCTTCTTGCTTTATTCTTCAGCACCAATGTTAGCAACATTATCCAAATTACAATTAATGGATCCTACTTTAGCAACAGGTATTATTGGAAAACCAATAGCCGATGTTATGTCTATAGATTGGGTTACTGCATGGACTGCACAAAAACAAGCTTTCATTGCTGACTTTAATGGAGACGGAATCCTTCAGTTAAATGAATGGTTCATGAGAGGTGATGTTGTAGTATTATCAACACCTGAAGTGGCTGGATTACCTTATGTAATTTCAGGACTAGTTGCTGCCGGAGGAATGGCTGCTGCGATGTCAACTGCTGATGGTCTTGTTCTTGCGATCGCGAATGCTTTATCACATGATATCTATTTCAAAATGATAGATCCAAAAGCAGACGTAAGAAAAAGATTGATAGTGGCTCGTGCACTTCTAGTCGTAATTGGTGGTTTTGGAGCATATATTGCATCTATGAGGATCACTAGTATCCTTGGTGCAGTTGCTTGGGCATTTGACTTTGCGATGTCTGGATTGTTCTTCCCACTTGTACTTGGTGTATGGTGGAAGAGAGCAACAAGACAAGGTGCAATTGCTGGTATGATTGCAGGTCTTGCATCAGGAACTGCTTATCTAATCTATGTATATCCTAAGTTTATGGGTAACCCTGCATGGTTGGGTATTGACCACTTACGTTTCGGTATTATCGGAGCTAGCGTATGTTTAGTTGTGATGGTTGTTGTTAGTTTAATGACACCTGAACCTGACAGTGCTACGCAGAAGATGGTAGACGAACTTAGAGTACCAAGTGGTAAAACTATTCTTGGTAAACAACACTAAATAACTTTTTTTAAAGGGGCGATTTTTCGCCCCTTTAACTCTTTTTTTCAAAAAAAAATGGATATACCTTTATACATTTATGTAATTGATTATGTGCTAGGCGCAGTAATGTATACACTAATCGGCAGATCAGCTATGAACATCTTCCAAAGAGAAGATTCTGAATTTTTCTTTATGAAAGTATTTGTGAAGTTAACTAACCCAATTTTAAATTTTTTCAAATTTTTAACCCCAAGTTTTCTTGTTAGAGCTATTATTCCGCTCTACATTGCTTGGTTTATTTTTATGATCAGATTTTATTTAATGCCTATCTTGCTGGGATATGGTGAAATGGGGATGCTTTCTTTTCCAATAGATAGTGAAATTTCAAGACTATTGTATAATCTTTTCGGTAAATAATAATTTTATTTTTATTTAGAATTGATACTAGTAATCTAGTAATTAATGAAAAAAATACAAATTTCACCTTCTATTTTATCTTCAAATTTTAGTGAATTGGGCAACGAAATTAAAAGATTAGAAGAAGGAGGAGCCGACATGATTCACGTTGATGTAATGGATGGACATTTTGTTCCTAATTTAACTATAGGTCCACCAGTAATTAAAGCTTTGAGAAATTATTCTACTTTACCTTTTGATGTTCATCTGATGATATCACCTGTACATAAATATATTAAAGATTATGCAGACGCAGGAGCTGATATAATTACAATACATCCTGAAGCAACAGAAAATTTAGAAGAATCTATAAATTTAATTAAAAAATTAAATAAAAAAATTGGTTTATCACTTAATCCAGATACACCAATTGATATAATTAAAAAATTCCTACCTTTAATAGATCTTGTATTAATTATGAGTGTTTATCCTGGATTTGGAGGACAAAAATTTATTCCTAAGGTGATAGATAAAATTAAAGAATTAAAAAATATTAAAGAAAAACAAAATATAAAATTTGATATTGAGGTTGATGGAGGCATTGATTTTGAGAATTCAAAATTAGTAGTTGAAGCTGGAGCTAATATCTTAGTATCTGGTACTACAATTTTTAAAAATAATGACGGTAATATAAAAAAAAATATTGAAACTCTTAAATCAATTTAAAATTAAAAATGTTTTTTAAAAATTCATCAAATTATTTTGGTCAATTTTTTTTTTTCATCTCGAACTATATTAAAAATTTTTATTTAAATTCAAATATTTATAATAAAAAAATTTCTAGAATTCCTAATAGAAGTATAGAATATAAACCAAGTCCAAGTTTACTAGATTGTCTTATAAAATATGAAAAGAAAAAAATAAAAATTGAAGATTTATATTTAAATTCTGTTTGGTCAAATAAAGATTTAGCAGAAAAAGATTATAAAAATTTACACAGTTTTTTTTGGTTGTTCAGTTTAGATTTAAAATCATCTAAAAAAATTATTCAGTCAGTAATCTTAAATTGGATTGAAGAGAATAATAATTACAACAAAAAAAATTGGGAAGTCGATATTTTGTCTAGAAGAATCATTGCTTGGATTTCTAATTCTAAATTAGCTTATGAAGATAGTGATGATGAATATAAAAATAAATTTAATATAATAATTCAAAAACAAATAAATCATTTAATCAATGAAATAGAAAAATCTAAATGGATTGATAATAAAATGATTGGTTGTGCCGCAATAATTTTAACGGGTCTTTCATTTAAAGAAAAAGAAAAATATTTAAACTTCGGTCTAAGCTTATTAAAAAAAATTATAAATTTTTCATTTGATAATCAAGGTTTTCCAAAATCAAGAAATATTCGACAACTAATTTTTTTTTTAAAATATTTTGTCTTAATAAGAGAGTGGCTTAAAGAATCACAGAATGATATTCCAGAATATTTAGACGAAATTATTTTTTATTTAGGGCAATCTTATTCACTTGTTTGGCAAGGAGTTAAAAAAAATATTCTTTTTAATGGTAATCATGAAACGAATAATAAAGATTTTGATCAATATTTAAATAGTCATGGATATAAATTTACCAATAATTCTTTTGAAGCTGGAGGTTATGTCATTCTGAAAAATAAAAAAATTGCATTAGTAATGGATATTGGTTCTTCACCAGAAAAAAAATTCTCAAAAAACTATCAATTTGGAGCTTTGTCATTTGAAATAATATCAAATAATAATAAATTAATTTGTAATTCAGGTTATTTCCAAAAAATTAAACACAAGTTAAATGATATATCTAAATCAAGTGCAAATCACAGTACTTTGATTATAGATAATCATTCATCATGTAAAATTAATCCATCAAATTTAGAGATTGTACAAGAACTAAAGATATTAAAAAAAGAAGTTGTAATGGAAAAGAATTATTGGAGTATTTGTTCTTCTCATGATGGTTATAACAAAAGATATGGAATAATTCATGAAAGAAAAATAGAATTTTTTCCAGAAAATAATAAATTTGTTGGTAACGATAAATTATTAAAGAAAAAAAATTTTAAAACTTCAAATTTTGAAATTAGATTTCATTTGGAACCAAATCTAAAGATTATGAAAACTCAAGATGGAAGATCAATATTAATTAGCATTGATAATAATGAGGGTTGGAAGTTTACATGCCAGGGTTATACAATTGACATAGAAACTGGATTGTATTTTGGTAAAAAAAATTCTTTTACTGAGAACCAAAATTTATTTATTACGGGTATGACGCAAAATGAAGATCAAGTTATTAAATGGGAGTTTGAAAAAATAGCATGAAAAAAATTAGAAAAGCTTTAATTTCTGTATCAAATAAAAATAATTTAAAAAAATTATTATCTACACTTTCCAAATACAAAATAGAATTCATTAGTTCTGGTGGAACTTTTAAAGAAATAAAAAAATTAAAATTTAATTGCACAGAAATTTCTAAGTACACTGGTTCTCCCGAAATACTTGGGGGTAGAGTAAAAACTTTACATCCTAAAATATACGGAGGAATTCTAAATAAAAGAAATAATAAATCTCATAAAAAGGATTTATTAAAAAATAATTTTTCTGAAATTGATCTAGTTATTGCAAATTTTTATCCATTTGAAAAAATACTAACAACTACAAATAATCACTCAAAAATAATTGAAAATATAGATATTGGAGGACCAACTATGGTTAGAGCTGCAGCAAAAAATTATTATGATGTGACTGTAATTACTAATCCTAATCAATATGATGATTTAATTAAAGAATTAAATTTATACAAAGGAAGGACATCCTTTAATTTTAGAGAAAAATTATCTGAAGAAGCTTTTTCTGAAACAGCCTATTATGATTCCATAATTTCTAAATATTTTAATAAATTTACAAAAAAAAAGTTTCCAAAGAAGAAGACTATTCCTATGAATTTAATTGAAATATTAAGATATGGAGAAAATCCTCACCAAGAAAGTGCGATTTACTCAACACAAAAAAGCTTAAACTTAAAACAAATTCATGGAAAAAAATTAAGTTACAATAATTATAATGATATTTTTTCTGCACTAATAATTTCTAAATCTTTACCCAAAAATACAGGAACCGTAATTGTAAAGCATACCAATCCATGTGGGGTTTCTGCGCTAAGGGATCAATTAAATAGCTATCAATCAGCATTAGCATGTGATCCAATTAGTGCATATGGTGCTATTGTATCCTGCAACTATAGAATAAAAAAAAAATTAGCTATTGAATTAAATAAAATTTTTTTAGAAGTAGTAATTGCAAATGGCTTTGAAAAAGATGCTCTTAAGATTCTCAAAAGGAAAAAGAAATTAAGATTAATTGATGCAAATAATCTAAATACTTCAAATTTAAGCAATTTCACTTCAAATTTTAATTCAATTTTAATTCAATCACCTGATTTAAATAAATTCACAATTAAAGATTTAAAAGTTGTTTCAAAAAAAAAACCAACTTCAGATCAATTAAATAATTTAATCTTTGCCTTTAATGTATGTCGATATGTTAAATCAAATGCTATAGTAATTGCCAACAATAAATCTACTTTAGGAATAGGTTCTGGACAACCAAGTAGATTGGATAGTTGCAAAATTGCAATTGAAAAAATGAATAAATTTCAACCAGATAGTTTTATGAATTCCGTAGCAGCATCTGACGCTTTTTTTCCATTTGTAGATGGCATTGAAACATTAGTTCAATCTGGCATCTCTGCAATTATACAACCTTATGGGTCAATTAAAGATAAAGAAATTATTAAATTTGCTAATCAAACGAATACGGTTTTAGTATTTTCTAAAACTAGACATTTTAGACATTAATAATTTGATCTATTTTTGCTGCTAAAATAAAATCATTCTCTGAAAGACCTTCAATTGCATGAGTGGTTATCTTTATGTGAGCATAACCCCATCCAAATAAAATATCAGGATGATGTCCTTCATTTTCAGAGATTTTGCTAACTTCATTAATAAATTTTTGACTATTTAAAAAATTTTTAAACTTAAATTTTTTTTCTAAAAAATATATTTTTTTTTCATTTGATTTAACTTCCCAACCATCAATTTTTTTTTGATATTGATGTATTTCTGAAATATCTAAAGCTGGTATACCACCTTCACATGGTTTACATTTTTTTTTAAATAAATCCGTCATTTTTATCTTTTATATTATACTATAAAAAAATTTTTATAAAAATCGACCTTTATACTCGCTGACTATAAAAGAAATTTAGTATAGAATTAAGTTTGTTGGTTTAATTACTCTATTATTGTTTATAAAAATATGAATAAAGGAAGCTTAGCGATAAAAGAAATTTTTGATTTAGCTGTCCAAAACCATGAAAAAAATAATTTTACAGAAGCACAAAAACTTTATGAAAAGATTTTAAAGATAAATAGTAATCATTTAGAATCTATTTTTTTCTTAGGAACTTTATCAGCACAAATCAAAAACTTTAGCAGAGCAATTCAACTTTTTAATAAAGTAATCGAGATCAATCCTAACATTGCAGATGTACATAGCAATCTCGGATTAGTATTTAAAGAATTAGGTGAATTTAAAAAATCGATAAACTGCTATGAACAAGCAATTAAAATAAATCCTAACATTGCAGATGTACATAGCAATCTCGGATTAGTATTTAAAGAATTAGGTGAATTTAAAAAAGCGATAAACTGCTATGAACAAGCAATTAAAATAAATCCTAATCATTTTGCTTCACACAATAATCTTGGAGTAGTATTTAAAGAATTAGGTGAATTTAAAAAAGCGGCAAATAGCATTGAACAAGCAATTAAAATAAATCCTAATCATTTTGCTTCACACAATAATCTTGGAAATATATTTAAAGATTTAGGTAAATTTGAAAAAGCGATAAGTTGCTATGAACAAGCAATACAAATTAATCCTAATTATATAGAAGCACATAATAATCTTGGAGATATATTTAAAGATTTAGAAGAATTTCAAAAAGCAAAAATTTGTTTCGAAAAAGCAATACAAATTAATCCTAATTATATAGAAGCACACAATAATCTTGGAAATATATTTAAAGATTTAGGTAAATTTGAAAAAGCGATAAGTTGCTATGAACAAGCAATACAAATTAATCCTAATTATGCAAAAGCACATAATAATCTTGGATTAATATTTTTAACACTTGGTAAAACTCAAAAAGCAATAAGTTATTATGAGAAAGCAATTAAAATTGAACCCCATTTTATTCCAGCACATAATAACTTAATGGAAATTTATGAAAGGACAAATAATGATGAAAAATTAAAACAATCAATTGCAAGTGCACAGTCTTTAATTAAGAATGCTCTTACTATTAAATTATTTGAGGGAATACTTTTATATAAAAATGAAAAATTTTCTAAATCTATAAGTGTTTTAGAATCAATTTTTTTTGATAAAAAAGAGGAAAACTACGAAAAATTAAGAATTCTAAATTTAGCAAAATGTTATGATCGACTTGAAGACATTGATAAGGCTTTCAACTATTTTGTTAAAGTTAACGATTTAACTTTACAAAAAAAAATTATCAAATCTATTGATAAGGATAAATATTTAAAAAAAATTAAAATTAGAAAAAACTTTTTTAAAAAATCTAAAATAAAACAGTGGATCAATTTTCAATCATCTTACAATAGAAAAGATCCGATTTTTATAATTGGTTTTCCAAGGTCTGGTACTACACTTTTAGATTCAATATTAAGAAGTCATCCTTTAATTGATGTTGTTGAGGAAGAACCTATGGTAGAAAAATCAATTGATTCATTAAATAAATTATCAAATGATGACCTTGGAGATTTAAAAAAAATAGATAATTATCAAATTCAAAAAATTAGAAAAACATATTTTGATTTTCTTGACGATCATGTTAATGAAAAAAATAATTCAAAATTTTACATCGACAGAATGCCTATAAATACTATTTTTGTAGGGGATATTCTTAGAATATTTCCCAATGCAAAATTTATTACTTTAATTCGTCATCCTTGTGATTGTGTATTAAGTTGTTTTATGCAAGATTTTGTACCTAATGCTCAAAATGTAAATTTCCTAAATTTAAATGATACAGCACATTTTTATGAAGCTGTAATGAGTTTATGGATAAAATATAAATCAATTTTTTCGTTTAATTATCATGAAGTAAAGTATGAAAATTTGGTTGAAAATTTTTTACCTACAATTAGATCGATATTAAATTTTTTAGAATTGCCCTGGAATGACGCAGTACTAGAACACACAAAAACAGCAAAAAAAAGAAAGTTAATTACAACAGCAAGTTATAACCAGGTAACTAAGCCAATATACTCACATGCAAGTGGAAGATGGAAGCGTTATAAAAAACAAATTTCAAATATTTATCTAATTTTAGAACCTTTGATAAAAAAATTTAATTATTAAATTTAATAAATGGAGCGGGCAAAGGGGGTCGAACCCTCGACCTTCTCGTTGGCAACGAGACGCTCTACCACTGAGCTATGCCCGCTTATCTTTAAACTTGTATCATTATTCTTTCATATCAACACTTTAACACGTGTTTGTCATACAAATATTAAAGCACAACTGCAAGAACATTTCAAGAATCTTGTGTGACCTGTGCATCCCAAGCTGAGTCAAAACTAAAATTGATGGAATTTTTGTGCTAGGATAAATTAATATGAAAAAGCTTTTAGAGATCTTGGTTCTGAGCTTGTTGTGATGCAATACGGAAAAAAGAAGAACTTATGAATGTATTTATAATTTTGTCAATACTTATAATTGTTATTGGAGTTCTCTTATTGGTGGCTACTCCATCAACATTATTTAAATTGAATTGGAATGAAAAAACGGGAAAAGAAAAAATCCTAATGTTCATGTTTTACAGTATTTTGGTTTATATAATAAATATCATTTATTGGATTATCAAATGAGGAAGAGGGTGTTCT
>CACLNK010000033.1 GCA_902608305.1 uncultured Pelagibacteraceae bacterium
ATGGCCCAACGGAATGAGAGAAGTCCATTATTTAGACAGATTAAATGGAAATAAAGCAATCTTCAAAGACGGCCACGAGCAAGAAGCTGATGCAATAATTTTATGTTCAGGTTATCTTCATCATTTCCCTTTTTTAACTGAAGACCTTAAACTAAAAACTAGAAACAGATTATATCCACCAAAATTGTATAAAGGTGTAGTTTGGGAAAATAATCATCAATTGTTGTACTTGGGTATGCAGGATCAATTTCATACCTTTAACATGTTTGATTGTCAGGCTTGGTATGCAAGAGATGTAATAATGAGTAAAATTAAAATTCCAAGTAGTTCGGAAATCACAAAAGATATAGATAAATGGGTTGCTATGGAAGAAAAATTAGAAAATCCTGATCAAATGATAGACTTTCAAACTGAATATACTAAAGAACTTCATGGATTGTCTGATTATCCAAAAATTGATTTTGAATTAATTAGAAAACATTTCAAAGAATGGGAACATCATAAAGTAGAAGATATCATGACTTATAGAAACAAATCTTTTTCGTCTCCAGTGACTGGATCTGTTGCACCAATTCATCATACCCCATGGGCTTCTGCAATGGATGATTCTTCTAAAGCTTTTTTAAATCAATCAAAAAAATAAGGTATCAAAAAAACTACACAGCCTGCTAAAAAGAAAAGACTTCCAAACATAGCCCAAAAATTTCCAAGGCTAGACATAATAAAACCAATTGCAGAGATCAAAAATAAAATCCATCCAGCAATATTTATAATTTTAGTATTCATTTACCAATTAATTTCTAATTTTTTGTTTTCACATATAGATTTTAGAACGCTAAACATTAAAGGAAATTTGTTTGCTTTAAGATCTTTAAAAATTTTTGGACCTATTTCAAATGCAAGCTCAGCACCTTCTACTGTTATATCTTTCATATATAATTCTTTTGCATCTTTATATAAATGACCTTGGCCAAGATACTTTCCCATCAAACTATTTCTTCCTCCAATAGCACTAACATAAAGATCTCCTAGACCAGCTAGTCCATAAACCGTTTCTGAATTACCACCATAAAGAGATACAAATTCTACCATTTCAGAAATTGATCTATGAATTAACGATGCTGAAGTATTTAAATAATATTTAGATTGTATCTCAATTGGGGCTTTTGAATTACTTAAACCTTCCGAAGCACCTATCAGCATTGAGTAAATATTTTTAATAGCACCCGACAGTTCAACGCCTATAATATCATTTGATATTTCTGTTGAATAATAATCCGTTGAAATAATTTTTTTAAGAAATTGTGCTTCTTTAATATCTGGATTAGCTATTACAGTTCCAGTTCTCATTTTATTTGCCAAGCCAGTTGCCAAACAGGGTCCTTTAATTGCTGAAATATTTATTTCATTGTGTCCCTTTTCTTTTAATAAAATATTTATTTTTTCTGAAAGGGTAATTAGTTCATCTTTCTCTACTGAAAGACCTTTTGTTAATAAAACTATTGGAAGTTTTTTTTTATAAAATTTTGAAATTTCTTCTGCAAACCATTTTATACCTATTGAACTGATTGCTGCTACAATTACATCTGCACCTTTTTCAGTTATAGCTTTTAAATTTTCAAATCTTTCAATTTTAAGTTTTGAGGGTAAATTGATTTTTAAAGTAGGATGAAAATTTTTATTTTTCTTAATAGATGTAATGAGTTCATTTTCTAAATGAGTACCAATTAATGTTACATCATTGTCGTTATCTACACAGGGGACAGTAAATGCCGAACCCATTGCGCCAGCTCCTATAATAACAATTTTTTTCATTTCTATATCCTAAATCAAAGTTCTCTTAATTGCTTGTTCCCAACCTTTCAATAGTTTAATTCTACTTGATTTATTAATTTTAGGTTCAAATCTTTTATCGATTTTCCACTCTCTGGAGATAGATTTGAAAGATTTGAATTCTCCAATATAAAGCCCCGCAACAAATGCTGCTCCAAGAGCAGTAGTTTCATTAATTTTTGGCCTTATTACTTTAATATCTAGAATGTCTGAGAGAAATTGTGAAAACCAATTGTTTAAAACCATTCCACCATCAACTTTAACTTCTCTAGGTTTTAGGCCATCTTTGTTCATTGCTTTAAATAAATCAAAACTTTGATAAGCAACTGACTCGAGAACTGCTCTAACAATATCTTTCCAATCCGTATTTCTTGTTAATCCACTCAACAATCCTCTAGAATTAGGACTCCAATAAGGAGCCCCTAGTCCGGTAAAAGCAGGAACTAAATAAACTCCGTTATTATTTTTTCTAGACTTTGCAATTTTTTCTGTTTCATAGGCATTATTTATTAATTTTATTTTGTCTCTTATCCATTGTACTCCTGCACCAGCAGTAAATATTGATCCCTCTAGTGCATAAGTAGTTTTGTTGTTAATTCTATAACAGATAGTAGTTAGCAGTTTATTTTTTGAAAATATTTTTTTTGAACCAGTATTCATCAATACAAAAGCTCCTGTTCCATATGTGCTTTTTACAGAACCTGGCGAAAAACAACACTGACCTATAGTTGCTGCTTGTTGATCACCAACTACACCATTAATAGGAATTGATTTTCCTATTATAGATTTTTTTGTGATTCCAAAATTATCCGCAGAATTTTTTACTTCAGGTAAAATGTTTTTTGAAATATTAAAAAGTTTTAAGATTTCATTATCCCACTTGTTGCTATTAATATTATATAACATGGTTCTACATGCGTTAGTGGCATCTGTTGCATGAACTTTTCCAGAGGTAAGTTTCCATATTAAAAAAGTATCGATTGTTCCAAATAATAATTTTTTTTCTTTGATTAATTTTTTTGCTTTTGGAACATTTTTAATTATCCATCTTGCTTTTGTAGCTGAAAAATACGGATCTAAAAATAAGCCTGTTTTTTTCCTAATTTTTTTTTCTTTATTTCTTTTTTTAAGTTCATTACAAAAATCTTCTGTTCTTCTATCTTGCCATACAATTGCATTATAAACTGGTTTCCCATTTGATTTGTCCCATAAAACTGTTGTTTCTCTTTGATTTGTAATACCAATCGTTAGGATTTTGCCTTTTAATTTTTTACTTTTTGCAATTACATCAGTTAATACTTTTCTTGTTGTGTTCCAAATCTCATTTGGATTATGCTCTACCCATCCATCTTTTGGAAAATATTGTGTAAATTCCTTTTGAGAAGTATAAATAGGTTTACCAGATAAACTAAATAAAATAGCTCTACTGGATGTAGTGCCCTGGTCAATGGCAACTAGAAATTTTTTCACGATTTTAATCTATGCCAAGATGCTTTTTTCTTTTTTCTACCCAAGTTCTAATTAAATTATCAAATATCAGAGCTATGAAAGCGACACAAATACCAAGTATTAATCCTTTACCCCCACCTTTTTTATCAGATAAAGCTTTTAGAATATATTGTCCTAAATCTTCTGTTCCAATAAATGCTCCTATAATTACCATAAACAAAGCAAATACGATTGTTTGATTTACACCAAGCATCATGTGAGGAAACGCTATTGGAAATTCTATATTTATTAATCTTTGGAATTTAGTTACACCTGACATTGTGGCTGCGTCATGCAAAGCAGGTGGAACACTTCTTAATCCCTCAATAGTGTACCTTGTAGCAGGTATAGTTGCATAAACAATTACTGCAATTAATACCGATGTATCCGTTATACCAAAAAGCATCATTACTGGAATTAAATATACAAAAGAAGGAAATGTTTGAAAAATATCACAAACTGCCAACATAAATTTTGTGGTATATTTGTTTTGTTGACATAAAGTTCCAACAGTTAATCCAATTGTGCAAGATGCAATAACTCCAAAAGTTGCCATGTATGCTGTGACTAAAGCTCTATCCCACCATGGACTTAGCGCTATAAATAATGCTAATCCACCTACTGTAAAAGCTGAACGAATTCCACCAATTATATAACCTGCTCCAATAACTAATACTAAAGTAGCAACTGCTGGCATTCTTAGATACAAGGCCCTCATTGGTTGAAGAACTTCTGTTATTAGCCAAGTATTGAATATTTTTAAAGTTTGAAAGAAAGTATCCCAAATCCAATCAACACCTTTATTCCAGAAATCTGCAAATGATAATCCTTTATTATGTGGAATCTCAGAAAAGTAATTAAAACTACCTTTAAACACAAAGGTTCCAACATAGGCAAATATCACTCCTATTAATACTGCTCCAGCAAAAAACAATGTATTTTTATAACGCTGAAAAAAAGTCAGGTTACCAAAATAATCTTCTTGTTTATTTGCCCAAGCCAATGACATTTTATCTAACAGTATTGCAATCATGCTAATACATAAGCCGGCTTCTAATGCTAATCCAATATTTAGCTGATTTAAAGCTAACAATAAATTCCACCCTAATCCTTTAGCACCTATAAAAGCTGCAATAACCGCCATAGAGAAACACACCATTATGACCTGGTTCACTCCAATTAAAATGTCTCTTCTTGCTGTTGGAATTAATACTTTGGTCATAAGTTGCCAATTATTACATCCACTCATTTTGCCAGCTTCAATAACTTCGGAAGGTACCGCTCTAAGACCTAACAAGGTTAATAAGATCATTGGAGGAATAGCAACAACCATTGTTATAATAACTGCAGCATGATCGCCAATGCCAAACAGAACCATTGCAGGAACTAGAACTGCATATTGTGGCATAGTCTGCATCACTAGGAGTAATGGATATAAAGCTTTCTCAATACGTTTGCTTTTGTAAGCCATAATGCCTAAGCTCAAACCAAAAATAAAAGAAAGTGGTGCTGCAACCAATATAAAAGAAAGTGTTTGCATCGAAGGTTTCCATTGACCAAATACAGAAATATAAATCATGACTAAACCAGCGAATATAGCCAGACCCTTGCCACTCAGTTTGTAACATAATATTACTGCACCCGCTGCAACGATTGTCCACGGTAACCCTGGCAGTTCTGCCCATGGATTTTTATCTATCCAGTCCCAACTGGTAAATGCGACAACTGTTTTAGAACCACCTAATAAAATTTCTCTAATCAATTCAATAAGAAATGTCATAGATGCAGTTATATTTCTTGTTATTTGTAGTACTAAAGGTCGAGTTCTGTATTCTTGAAGATCTTCATTCCAAAACTCCATTGGCATCCATTCATTTAATAAGAAAAACAAAGAGTCATTTACCCAAATAGGTAACCATCCAAGTAAAGGAGGTAGTCGCCAAAGGGTATCAAATGCATAATATCTTACTTCTGCGCCAAATAGTGTGTAAGTACTTTGATTTGGGTCTTTAACAAATTCAGCTTGACCTCTTATAAATTTGTAGGTTTCAGGAACATCAATTGCAAAGCATAAGGCAAAAAATATAACTAACAAGAATAACCATTGAAATAATTTTGGATATTTTTTTAATAATTCCATATTTTAATCGTTATTTTTTCTCACCCCCAAAAACAGTATGAATTATTTTTGAAGGATGAACAGTTCCAACAATTTTATTATTTTCATCAATTACAGCTACAGATTTTTCTTGAGTTAAAATCTTTTCAGCTACGTTTTCAATTATTTCATTTTTTGAAACTTTTAAATCACTTAAATTTTTAACATCATCAACGGGATCCATTACCGCCTCTATTTTCAATACTTTTTCTCTAGGAACCTCTTCTGTAAATTTTTTTACATATTCTGTGGCTGGATTTAAAACAATTTTGGCTGGAGTATCTAATTGCTCTATTATGCCATCCTTCATTATTGCTATTCTATCCGCAAGCCTAAGAGCTTCATCAAAATCATGAGTAATAAACATAATTGTTTTTTTTAAAACACCTTGCAGTCTTAAAAATTCATCTTGCATTTCTTTTCTAATCAATGGATCAAGAGCAGAGAAAGGTTCGTCTAAAAACCAAATATCAGGTTCAACAGCCAATGAACGAGCAATACCTACTCTTTGTTGTTGTCCACCTGAAAGTTCTCTTGGAAAATAATTTTCTCTTCCATCAAGACCAACAAGTTTAACCATGTCCATAGCTTTATTGATACTATCTTCAGTTTTAATTCCTTTAATTTGAAGTGGGAAAGCAATATTTTCCAAAACTGTTTTGTGTGGAAGTAAAGCAAAACTTTGAAAAACCATTCCCATTTTATTTCTTCTAAGTTCAATTAGTTCTTTGTTTTTTAATGAGAGCAAATCTTGACCTTCTATAAAAATTTTTCCATCCGTGGCATCTGTTAATCTAGAAATACATCTTAATAATGTTGATTTTCCTGAGCCTGATAAACCCATAACAACCAACATTTCTCCTTTTGCAACTTCAAAAGAAGCATTGTTTACACCTACAATGCATCCATTTTCTTGGAATGTTTTTGCATCAACATTTCCGTTTGCTTCTTGGAGCATTTTTTTAGCATTTGTTCCAAAAATCTTATAAACAGATTCACACTTAATTACCGCATTAGTCATAATCTTTTAACAAGTTATACGAAATTCAGTAAAAATAAAATCTATATAATTGTTGTTTTTCCCCCTTAAAAATTTCTAATAAAATAAACTCTTGTATCAATTCCAGTGTTAAAAAAACTTAAAGCTTCTCCACTAACAGTAATTGTTTCATTTACTCCAACATTGCTTCCAGTTAAAACAAAACCAGCAAAGCATTTATTTTTCTCTTTGTCCCACTTAACAAATGTTTCTTTAATATCATTACCGTTAATAGTGTATATATGTTTAGCTTTAAAATTTGTTAAATTGGCGCCCATAACAGAACGCTGACTTACAATTTTTGTTGCATTGCAAACTGCTTCGTATTGTTCTTCAGACAATCTATGATCATCAGTTCCTTCAAAGGTTACTAAAATACCTGATGGAAGGCTTGAAATCAGTTTGCTTAGTTTTTTTTCTTGTGCAATTCTTTCCTCCTCTAATTTCATTTTTCTAACTAATTCATCGCCTCCACCCCAAAAAATATTTAAAATAGCAAAAGATAAAATTATAATAACTGTTATAGTAACAAGACCACCAAATTGTCTAACTGGTTCGGGTAACTCCTTTAATTTTTTTAAATATCTATCTTGTAGCATTATTTTAATTATTCTTGTAATTCACCGTTTTTCCAAATTCCTGTTTTTTCTTTTCCATCAGACCAAGTAAACGTTCCTTTACCATTCATAAAACCATTGACCCACTCTCCTTCATAAGTTGCACCATCTGGAAAAGTTAAAATTCCTTGACCGCTCCACTCGCTATTTTTAAATTCACCTTTATAAATATATCTATTTGGCCAAATTTCAGTCCCTTGACCATTTTTTTTTGTACCAACCCAATTCCCTTCATAGGTTGTTTTATCTGTATAGGTCCATTTACCAAAACCATCTACACAGTTTCCCTCGCAACCTGTTTTTCTAGCTAATACTGAATTTGTAATTAAAAAACTTAAAATTATACAAAAGATATATTTTTTCATAATTATATTTTACACTAAATTATATAAAAAAAAATCAGACTTTATTCTCCTTTTTTCTACAAAAATAAAAGGAAATATTTTTTTCTAAGTTATCACTTTTTAAATTTCTTGTAATTTCATGAACCAATTCACCAGATTTTCTAGTTATTATGCCTGACTCTGAGTAATTCTTTTCTTTATTAAAAGCTTTAAATAAAACTACGTCTTTATTTACAACTTTGACATCAAATTTTACGGTTTTTGAAAGGAACAATGATAGTCCATTAATCAATAGTGTTTCTGGTTGTCTTGCAAAAATTTCAAATTTATCTAACCCTTTTTCATCTAAATCTTTGGCTAGAAAAGTTGTATAATTATATTCTGAATTCTTAAGTATTTTCTTTTCTAACTCGCATACAAAACCAAGTTCAATATCCTCTTGTATATTTACATTTTTAGCAAATGATATAGTAAAGAATAATAAGCTGAGAGAGATATATAAAAAAAACTTTAACATTTAACTAATTTCTTTTCTAACTCTAATCCATGTGGATTTACAAACTTAAAAAAAAATCTCCCCCAACATTGTTGGGAGAGATTTATAATTTATTAGCTTTTGTGCTTATTTAGTCCAAGCTTTCCAAACAGACTTGTTATCAGCTAACCATTTTTTACCTGCATCTTCGTGAGTCATTTTGTCAACGTCAACTAAAGCTGCCATTGCGCCAATTTGACCTGTAGAAAATGAAAGTTTTTTGAACATTTTAGCTGCTGCTGGATGAGTTTTTGTCCAGTCTGCATTTACAGCCTTTTTCAAATAACCATCTGGTGAACCACATTTTCCATCACCACCGTCTTCTGGTCTACAACCAGCACTGTATGGCGGGAAGTCTATAAATGTAAAACCAGCACCATCTGTAAAGTTTGGTGTCCAGTTAAAGATTATAGTTCCTCTTCCTTCTTTCTTTGCTGCTGCTAATTCTGCCCAAAGTGCATCTGCACTTCCTGCAAATTTAACCCACCAAAGACTTCCTAAACCTAATGCATCAATTCTTTGAGGTATTAAGTCTCCATGCCAAGTTTGTGGACCTTCTAACATTCTTCCTTTTCCATCTGAGTCAGGTGTTACAAAGTTTTTAGCACAATCAGGATTTTTTAAAGCAGTCCAATCTGGAAGACCTGGACATAATCCTTTGTCAGTTACCCAATTAGGATATCCCATGTCCTCAAGAGTTCTTGCTTCGTGATCTCCCCAGTCAAGTAAACCACCAGCATCAAGAGCTGTAGTAAATGATTTACCAAAAGCAGATTCCCAAACTTCGTGTGATATATCTACATCACCTATTCGAATTGACTCATAAACAGCTTGAGAGTCAGCTGGTACATATTCTACATTTCCACCCATGTCTTCTATAATTCCACCAATTACATAAGCCATAACAACTTGGCTTGACCAATTGTGTGTTGGGATTCGAGTAGGTTTTTTACTGTCAGCTGCTTGAACTGTAGCAAAACTTGCTAATGATATCAAAACAGCAGATATTAAAGATAATATTTTCTTCATTATTATCCCCTCCTTTATATTTATTTGTATTAATAATTATTAATATCTCTAATTATGCCTCTATTTTAAATGTATAGTCAACATGGAATAATCATATTTATTATAAATACATTTTAACCCTGTAATATTAGTCATTTTACTTAATCATTGTGTATTGATAGAATTAGCTTTAACTATAAAGCAGATGCAAACAAGTCTTGACATTAAAAATCCTGGTTTAAGAACTTTACCACCTGGAGTTGAAAGATATTATGTAAAAGGTGGGGGTTTGTCCGTAATAGAGGTTTTGCCTGAAGATAAAATAGAAATTATTAATGATGAGGGTAAACAGACTTGCGAAATAATTGTTTTTAACTCAAAAGGTAAGAGTGATTTGTCAATATTAAATTTAAAAGAAAATTCTAACGCAAATTTTTCAAAAAAAACAATTTCCCGAGACGAAAAAATTTCTAAATTATTCAAACGTAAAAAATTTGATCTAGATAAAGCTAAATCATCAATAATATTTGATGAAGATTGTTTAATGGGTGAAAAGATAACTTTACAATCAAAAGACAAATGTACTGTTATGCTTGCGGCACCTGGGAAAGCAATGAATGTTCATGAACAAAATCCTCCAACAGATTTAACAATTTTTTTAAATAAGTCTAAGTTTAAAGAAACAGAAGAACAATATGTTTTACCAGAACCTCTTTATGATCCAACTACTGAAAAACTTATTAAAAGAAGAACTGCTGAAACTTATGAAGTAAAAGCTGGAGAATATATCCAAATAATTGACCCAGCTGGAAGACAATGTTCTGATTTTTTGGCTTTTGACTCACATAAATTAAATGATGGAATTGAAAGTTTAATTGATCCTACTGCCACTCGAACTTTCATGGGTTCTGCTTATCCTACTCCAGGTTTGTTTTCAAAATTTTTTGATGCAGAACATGATCCAGTAATTGAAGTTATAAGAGACACTGTTGGTAGACATGACACTTTTAATTACGCATGCACTGCAAAGTATTATGAGGATATGGGTTATATGGGTCATATCAACTGTTCGGAAAATTTTAATGGCGTTTTAAAAAAATATGAAGTTAAACCAAAAAAGGGATGGACTGCAATAAATCTTTTTTTTAATACTGCTATTGATGCTAATAATGTTGCTTCTTTTGATGAGCCCTGGTCAAGACCAGGTGATTATGTATTATTTAGAGCTTTAAAAGATTTAACTTGTGCTTCTTCAGCATGTCCTTGCGACGTTGATCCAGCAAATGGATGGAATCCTACTGATATATTTGTTAGAACTTATCCTAAAGAAAAAAAAATTTCGAAGGGAGTAGCTTTTAGAGTGAGTACAAATTCAGAACCAAAACTAACAAAAGAAACTGGTTTTCATAAAAAAACATCCAGTCATACAAAAAATTTTATAAACTATAATGGATATTGGTTGGCTAATAATTATACAAATTATGGAGCAATCAAAGAATACACGTCTTGTAGAGAAAGTGCTATCGTAACTGACCTTTCTCCTTTAAGAAAATTTGAAATTTTAGGCCCCGATGCTGAAAATTTAATGCAATATACTCTTACTCGTAATGTAAAAAAATTATCAGTTGGACAAATTTCGTATACAGCAATGTGTTATGAGAATGGATGTATGATTGATGATGGTACAATAATGAAATTAGGACAAGATAATTTCAGATGGGTTGGTGGGCAAGAGTACGGTGGTGAATGGTTAAAAGAACAAGCTAAAAAGAAAAATTTTAAAGTTTGGGTAAAATCATCAACAGATCAAATTCACAATATTGCTGTTCAAGGACCAAATAGCAGAAAAATTTTACAAAAATTTGTATGGACGCCTGACACACAACCTTCTATCCAAAATCTTGAGTGGTTTAGATTAACTATAGCAAGAATAGATAACGTAACAGGGATACCTATTGTTGTTTCAAGAACTGGTTATACTGGAGAGTTAGGTTATGAAATATGGTGTCATCCAAAGGATGCAGACGCTGTTTGGGATAAAGTTTGGGAATCAGGTAAAGAATTTAATATATCTCCTCTTGGTTTAGAAGCCTTAGACATGGTTCGTATTGAGGCAGGACTAATTTTTTATGGATACGAATTTGATGATAAAACAGACCCCTTTGAAGCAGGAATAGGATTTACCGTACCTCTTAAAACGAAAGAAGATGACTTCATAGGCAAAGAAGAATTAATAAAAAGAAAAGCAAATCCACAAAAAAAACTAGTTGGACTAGAACTTATTGGTCATGAGCCAGCTGCAAATGGTAATACAGTTCATGTTGGAAGAGGACAAGTGGGCGTTATAACTAGTGGAATGTTGTCAAAAACTCTAAATAAAAATATTGCTCTTTGTAGAATAGATACAAAATATGCAGAAATAGATACAGAAGTTGAAGTTGGAAAAATTGACGGTCATCAAAAAAGAATTGGAGCAAAAGTCATAGCTTTTCCTTTTTACGATCCAACAAAATCAAAAGTAAGAGCATAAAATGATAAAAACTACAAAAGGACTTTTAGATTTTTGGGAAGAACAAATGAAGCAATCCCATCGCTCTAGTAACTACTTTTTTAGAAAGTCTCCCTCTCATTACCATATGATGTTATTGGTCA
>CACLNK010000034.1 GCA_902608305.1 uncultured Pelagibacteraceae bacterium
TTTTTTAAAGCTAAAATAATCGAAGAAACAACACCTCCAGCTCCTAAAATAAATACTTTTTTATTTTTTACATTATAATTAATGCGTTTCAACCCAAGTTCAAATCCGGCTATATCTGTGTTGTGTCCAATAACTTTGTTCTTTTCTTTATAGATTGTATTTACAGATTGAGCTTCATTTGCAAGAGGAGTTAATTGATCAAGATAAGGAATAACAGATTTTTTGAATGGGACAGTTACATTTATTCCATCAATTTCTCCATTTCTAACTTTAAGAATTGTGCCTTCGACATCATTCTCGTTAAGTTGTTTTTTGTCATAAATCGCATCTATATTATTTTTCTTGATCCAATAATTGTGTAGTTTGGGTGATAAAGAATGTTCAATCGGATTTCCAATAACTAAATATTTTTTCATTTAATTATACTTAAATATTTTTTTATTTGTTTAATGGGTAGGCCCATAATTGTGTTTTCGTCTCCTTCTATTTTTGAAAATAAAGATCTTCCCTCACCTTCAATTTGGTAAACATTATAAGCATATAATTCTTCGTCTCTGATTTTTGCTAAATATAATCTTAATTCATTAGTGTTCATTTGTTTCATCGTTAGCTCGGCTTTATCTGTAAAATTCCATATCATTGATCCATTTTTAGATATACAAACAGAACTAATTAAATAATGTTTTTGTCCATTTAATTTTTTAAGTATAGCCAAAGCTTCATTTCTATTTGATGGTTTCGAAATAATTTTTCCATTTAAATCTATAATACTGTCTGCTCCTAATACTAGTTCTCCATTTTTTTTTTGACTAACTTTGTTTGCCTTTAATTCTGCTAAATTTTTTGAAATAATAGTTGGTAATGCTCCCTCTTTTAATAAACTGTCTTTTACTAGATCTTCATCAATGTTGGCTGGTTCAACAATACAATTAATTCCATTTTCTTCTAAAATTTTTTTTCTAACCTTGCTTTTTGAGGCAAGAATTATTTTTTTAATCATTATTTTTTGAAATTTTATAAATTTTTATTACTGATGCTGCTGTTTCTTCAACAGACTTTCTTGTAACATCCACTGTCGGCCAATTATATTTTTTAAACAATTTTTTTGCCTCTTCAACCTCTTTAGAAATTTTTTCAATATTTATATAAGATGTTGCTTCGTTTTCTTTTAGAGAATTTATTCTATTTCTTCTAATATCCACTAATCTTTCAGGTTCAGTAGTAAGACCAATGACACATGTTAGCTTGGGATTTGTTTTAAGTATATCGGGTAAAGAATCTTGATTAACTAACGGTATATTGGAAGTTTTATAACCTCTATTGGCTAAATATATAGATGTTGGGGTTTTACTAGTACGACTAACTCCTAATAAAATTATATCTGATTTTTTTATATCGTTTATTAAGTTTCCATCATCATGATTCATAGTAAATTGTATGGCTTCAATTCTCTCATAATATTCTTCATTCATAATATGTTGCCCACTAGGTATATGGGATGCTTTTTGATTAAGTAATTTCGAAAAAGATAAAATAAGATCTCCTAAAACCCCAAAACAAGGTATTTTTTCTTTTTCACTTTCTGTATTTAAAAATTTGGCAAGTTTAACATCAACAATTGTATATAAAATAATAGGATTTTTTTTTTTTTTACAAATATCAATAATTTTTAAAACTTGATTTTTGGTTCTAGTGAAAGAATATTGATTAATTTTATATTTAGTGTTTTTAAATTGTGCTTTTAGAGCTAAAAATATTCTATCTAGAGTTTCTCCTGTTGAATCCGAAACTAAGCAAACTTCATATGTATTATTCATAAATAAATTGTTTATAACCTTAGAATTATTAATCTTAATGTATATAAATCTAAATACTGTTGTTTTTTAGGTGTAAAAACCTTTATTTATTAACAATATTACACATGTTAATTATTAATATACAGTTTATTAAACAAATTAAAATTATAGCTAATAATATATGTATTTATTGTATTTTTTTTAATTAAGTAAATGGGGATAAGTATTTAATAAAATGTTTAAAAAAAATAATCTTCTTTATTCACATTACCTAATACTAAAACTAAACTTATATATTTAATTATTATTATGGCTAATCCTATTTACGATTGTTTAATAAATAAAAAAACAACTAAAAAACCTGTTTGGTTTATGAGGCAGGCTGGTAGGTATTTACCAGAATTTAAAAAAATTAGAAAATTAAACCCTAATTTTATAAATTTGTGTTTAAATGAAAATCTATCAACCAAAATAACACTTCAACCTTTGGAAAGATTTGATTTAAGTGCTGCTATTATTTTTTCAGATATCTTAATGGTTCCTTATGGTTTACACCAAAATGTTAATTTTAAAAAAAATTTTGGTCCTGAATTAGGAGATATTAGCTTAGATAATTTATTAAATATTAAAAAAGAAGAATTTATAACAAAATTAAAACCTATTTATAATTGCATTAAAAAAGTTAAATCAAACAAAATAATGAAAAATAAAAACTTAATAGGTTTTGTAGGGGCACCCTGGACTTTATTGGTTTATATGATTAATAAAAAATCCCCAAAAAATAAAATTTCTAATAATTTTTTTGATGATAAAAATTTAATTAATGGAATCTTAAACAAGTTAGAAGAATTTTTGAAAATTCATATTGAAAACCAAATTAATAACGGTGCTGACGTAATACAAATTTTTGATAGTTGGGCTGGCTTGATTGATAAAAAAGATCTTACTAATTATGCTTACTTACCAACATTAAATCTTGTAAATTTTATTAAATCAAAAAATATACCTGTTATATGTTTTCCTAGAGGAATTAAAAATTACAAAGAATACAGTGAATTTGTTAAACCCAATGCTATTTCCATAGACTATAAAGTTGATCCACACAAAATAAAAAAAGAAATAAAAATACCAGTGCAAGGAGGATTAAACCCAAATATATTATTATCTGATAAAGAAACTATAAAAAAAGAAGCTTTAAATTATTTAAATTTATTTAAAGATCATCCTTATATTTTTAATTTAGGACACGGAGTTCTACCAGAAACTGATCCAGCAATGATTGATTATTTAGTTAAACTTGTAAACGACTATTAAATGAAAAAAGCAGTTATATTATTTAATTTAGGAGGACCAGATAAATTAGAAAACGTAGAACCTTTCCTTTTTAATTTATTTAATGACCCTGCTATTATTAGCATTCCTTCTATTATTAGATATCCACTAGCAAAATTTATTTCCAAAAGAAGAACCCCAATTGCAAAAAATATTTATAAAGAAATAGGAAATAAATCCCCAATTCTTGAATTGACACAAAAACAGGCTGAAAGTTTAGAAAACAATTTAATAAAAAGGGGTGATTACAAATGTTTTGTTATAATGAGGTGTTGGCACCCAAGAGCCTCAGATGTAATTAAAAAAGTAAGAGAATATAATCCAGAGGAAATAATACTTTTACCTTTATATCCCCAATATTCAGCCTCAACTTCTGGATCTTCAATTAATGAATGGAATAGTTTATGTAAGAAAGAAAATTATAAGGTAAAAACCAAAACTATTTGTTGTTATCCTACAGAAAATAATTTTTTAGAAGCTCACGCCAACCTTATTAAAAAAACACTAAAAACTTTAGAAAATAAAAACTTTAAATTACTTTTTTCCGCACATGGTTTGCCTGAAAATAAAATCAAGAAAGGTGATCCTTATCAATGGCAGGTAGAGAAAACTGTTGAAGGTATAATGTCTAAATTAACCATTGAAAATTTAGATTTTTTAATAAGTTATCAAAGCCGAGTAGGCCCTTTAAAATGGATTGGACCGTCTACAGATGAAGTGATTATTAAATATTCTAAGGAAAAAAAAGGCATTGTTATAGTCCCTGTGGCCTTTGTATCAGAACACTCAGAAACGTTGGTAGAATTAGATATTGAATATAAAAAATTAGCAGAAAAAAATGGTTGCAGTTTTTATAAAAGAGTACCAGCATTAGGGATTGAAGAAAATTTTATTAAAGGACTTACCAAATTAGTTTTACAAAAAGAAACAAAGGGGAATTTTGTATCATCTGTAATGTGCTTAAATAAATTTATAAAGTGTCCATGTTTGGAAATATAAAAAAACTTTTAGGATAAAATGAATACATATTTATTATTTAAATCAATTCATTTGATAGCAGTTATTTCCTGGATGGCCGGTCTTTTATATTTACCCAGAATATTTGTTTATCATGCAGAAAATATAGAAAATATAAATTCTTCTAATATTTTTAAAACAATGGAGAAAAAACTATTTTATTACATAATGACACCAGCAATGATTTTATCTTGGATATTTGGGTTAATGCTAATTTTTACATTAGGATTTTCGGTTTTTAATGAACTTTGGATACAACTAAAATTGATTTTTGTTATTTTATTGACAATTTATCATTTTTATTTAGGTAAATGTGTTAGTAATTTTGTTATTAATCAAAATAATAGTTCTTCGAAATTTTATCGAATTATCAACGAAATACCTACAATATTACTAATTATTATTGTTTTTATTGTAGTTTTTAAACCCCTCTAGGCTTGAAAAATGATAAAGAGTATATATATTAAATCTATCTAACTAATAACAATCCCACAACATGAACATACAAGAGTTAAAAAAAAATAGTTCGGAGCAACTCATTTCGCAAGCCGAAGAGCTTGGGGTTGAAAATGCTAGTACACTTAGAAAACAAGAAATTTTATTTGCTATTTTAAAAAAATTTGCTGAAAAAGGTGAAGAAATTACTGGTAGCGGCGTTCTTCAAATGCTGCAAGATGGTTTTGGTTTTTTAAGAGCAATGGAGTCAAATTATCTACCTGGTCCAGATGATATTTATATAAGTCCAAGCCAAATAAGAAGATTTGGTTTAAGAACTGGTGATACTGTTGAAGGACCTGTAAGAGCCCCAAAAGAAGGTGAAAGATATTTTGCGTTACTTCAGGTTAGTAAAATTAACTTCGAAGATCCTGAAAAAATGCGTCACAAAATTGCATTTGACAATTTAACGCCGTTATATCCGGATAAGCAATTATTTATGGAAGTAGAGTCTTCAAAAACTGAAAAAAAACCTGACTTAACAGCAAGATTAATTGATTTAGTTAGTCCGATTGGAAAAGGACAAAGATCCTTAATTATTTCTCCTCCAAAAGCAGGGAAGACTATGATTTTACAAAGTATAGCAAATTCAATATCAGCAAATCACCCAGAATGTTATCTGATGGTTTTATTAATTGATGAACGCCCAGAAGAAGTAACCGATATGCAAAGAACAGTTAAAGGAGAAGTAATTAGTTCTACTTTTGACGAGCCAGCGCAAAGACACGTTGCAGTAGCCGAGATGGTTATTGAAAAAGCAAAAAGATTAGCAGAACATAAAAAAGATGTTGTAATTTTATTAGATTCGATAACAAGACTTGGAAGAGCATATAATGCTGTAATACCAAGTTCTGGTAAAGTTTTAACAGGAGGTGTAGATGCAAACGCACTTCAAAGGCCTAAAAGATTTTTTGGGGCAGCTAGAAATATTGAAGAAGGTGGATCTTTAACTATAATTTCTACTGCGCTTATTGATACTGGAAGTAGAATGGATGAGGTAATTTTTGAGGAATTTAAGGGAACTGGAAATAGTGAAACTATTTTAGATAGAAAAATTTCAGATAAAAGAATTTTTCCTGCTATTGATATTACTAGATCAGGGACAAGGCGTGAAGAATTAATTTTTGATAAAGATGATTTACAAAAAATGAATGTTTTAAGAAGAATTTTATCTCCAATGGGTACAATGGATGCAATTGAATTTTTAAATTCCAAACTAAAGAACACAAAAAGTAATGATGAATTTTTTAGTTCTATGAATAAGCCTGCATAATTAAATATATTTTAGTTCTTTCATTTCCTTTAAAAATTTTTTTTCTATATCAATTTTTATTTTATTATCTAAAAAGTTTTCCCATTTATTTTCTTTTCCTAAATTAAAAAATTTATTTTTTTTCTCTTTATTATTATTTTGTTCAATTTCATTAAAATGTCCTATTTCTTCTATTTTTTTTAGGTTTTCAAATGATGTGGTTTTTATACAGTTTTTAATTTTTTTATCATTTATTTCAATTTTTTTATATTTTTCTAGGAAATTAATTATTTTTGTAATTTCACCTTCCGTATTAAGAATTAAATTTTCATACTTAACAATTAAGACATTTTTATTATTTTTTGTCCAAGTATTATAATGATCTGACCAGGATCCAATTAATGTAGAAATACTATTTTTATTGTTTTTATTGAGTGCTACTATCGCTTGTGATGAATTAAACATAAATTTTTTTGCTTCATTATAATTAAAATTAAAATAATTAGTAATTGAAGTAATGATATTTCTAGGATCTCTTACAATATAAATTGTTGCTAAAGTATTATCATTATTAGTAAAGTAAAAATTATCTACTTTACAAAGTGCATGATGGGTTTTCAAAAATTTTGTCTTATTGTCCAAATTTAATTTATCTTGAGTTACAATCCAATATCTCATCACTTCTTTAATATCGTGATAATTGTTAACAAAGCCCTCAAAATATTTTCGAATAGGATATTGATCAATTTTTTTTAAGTGTTGAATATTAAAATTTCCATCCTCAGTATAAAGAAGAGAACTTAATATTGCTCTTACCCATGTATTGCCACTTTTGGGATAGGATGCAATCCAAATAATCATGAAATTATAGTTTTAAAATTTGAATATAGTATTTTTGAACATTTATTCATTTGAGACATATTTGATTTTGCTTCTTTATCAAACTTTTCTAAGGCACCATCTCCCAATTGTTCTTCTAAAGCTGATTTGTATTCAGCAACACAACCCCAATCATTTACTGTAGTATCTTTAACTTCTATATGAAATTGAATTCCATAAGCATGATTTTGGTATTTAAATATTTGATATTTAGTACTTGTAGATGATGCTAATAAAGTTATGTCTTTGTTGTTTTCAAGATTTACAACTTCATAAGAATGCCATTGAAGAGCTTTGACTTTATCAGGAAAAGTAGAAAAAAGAATATCATTATTTTTTTCTTTTAAAAAACTAACATCTAACATGCCAATTTCCGGTTTTTTTGATTTTATAACATTGCCCCCTATTACTTCTCCAAGTAATTGGCATCCTAGGCAAAAACCTAAATAAGGTTTTTTTAATTCAACTACAAAATTTCTAATTTTTTTTTTTTCCTCAATCAACCATGGATATTTATCTTCCATCCAAGTATCCATTGGGCCTCCCATACAAAACATTGCATCAAATTTATTAAGATCATTTGGAATTTTTTCGCCTTCATCAAGCTCTATTGTTGTAAGATTAACATTATCCAGCAACATTAAATCTTTAATATAACCAGGATCTTCAATTTTTATATGTTGTAGAACTATTACTTCCACGTAACTTCTCCTCAAAAATTTTTGCTAAAGAATTCATAAGACACTATACTAAATTTTATGACTATTTATGCATTATCGTCTGGACCAGGTATAGCTGGTGTTGCTGTAATAAGAGTTTCTGGAGAAGATACATCAAAAGTAATAAAACTTATTACAGGTAAAGATTTGCCAGTACCAAGGGTTGCCACCCTTCGGAAAATGAACAATATCAATACTAATGATCTAATAGATGAAGGGTTAATAATATGGTTTCCCGGTCCACAGAGCTACACAGGTGAAGATTTAGCAGAATTTCATGTTCATGGTAGCAGAGCAGTTGTTGCCGCCTTGCATAATTCAATTTCTAAGATAAAAAATTGTAGATTAGCGGAACCTGGAGAATTTACCAAGCGTGCATTTCAAAATAAAAAAATCAATTTGATGAAAGCAGAAAGTATTGGTGATCTAATTTCATCAGAAACTGAAATTCAAAGAAAACAAGCAATAAAAATTATGAATGGAAAGTCATCTGACAAATTTAATTCCTGGAGAGAAAAACTTTTAAAAATTTTATCTCATATTGAAGCCAAAATTGATTTTCCTGATGAAGATTTACCACAGGATATTCTGCTAGAAATTAAAAAAACTTCTGAAGAAGTTTTAAATGAAATTATAAAAATTTTAGAAGATCAAAAAGTTGGAGAAAGAATTAGAGAAGGATTTAAAATTGCAATAGTAGGACCCACTAATGCTGGTAAGTCTAGTTTACTAAATTATTTATCTAAAAGAGATGTTGCTATTGTTTCTGAAACAGCAGGGACAACAAGAGATGTAATTGAAACTTATTTAGACTTAGATGGATATCCAGTAATATTATCAGATACTGCTGGAATACGAGATTCAAAAAATGAAATTGAAAAAAAAGGAATTAAACTTGCATTAAGTAGAGCTGAGGAAGCTGATTTACGCTTAGTTGTTATAGAGCCAAAAAACCTTGATTTTACTGGTTTTTTGAAGGATTTATTTGATAAAAATTCAATTTTAGTTATTAACAAATCTGATTTATTACAAAAAGGTCTAGATGAACAAATAAAAAAATTAGAACATGTTTTAATATCTATAATTAAAAATTCTAATCTTGATATTTTAATTAATAAAATAAAAAACAAATTAAAAAACAAATTTATAAGTAGTGAGGATATTTTAATAACTAGAGAAAGACATAGGGAACATCTTGAACAATGCGTTGAACATTTAAAAAATTTTAGTGATAAGAAAAAAAATGAGGATTTAGATAAAGGAGCAGAAGATTTAAGGTTAGCTACCCGTCATTTAGGAATGATTGTTGGAAAAGTCGATGTTGAAGAGATATTAAGCAGTATTTTCAACGATTTTTGTATAGGTAAGTAAATAACTGTTTTATACAAATAATTAGTCTAATCTTGTAAATATTTATATCAGTTATAAGTTTAAGAGATGAAAAACAATTTATCGTTTGATGTTGTTGTAATTGGCGGAGGACACGCAGGATGTGAAGCAGCTGCTGCATCTGCAAGGTTAGGAATTGATACTGCATTATTTACTCACAAGATTGAAACAATTGGTGAGATGTCATGTAACCCAGCCATAGGTGGTTTAGGAAAAGGACATTTAGTAAGAGAAATAGATTCTCTAGATGGTGTAATGGGAGATGTTGCAGATAAATCTGGAATACAATTTCGGCTATTAAATAAAAGTAGAGGACCTGCCGTAAGAGGTCCACGAACTCAATCTGACAGGTCACTTTACCGTAAATATATGCAGGAAAAGCTTCTAAACTACTGTAATTTAACAGTTTTTGCTGACCCTGTTATTAAATTTTTATTTGATAAAAATGTTGTAAATGGATTTATTACTCATTCAGGAAAAGAAGTCCGTTGTAAAAAATTAATTTTAACAACTGGAACTTTTTTAAATGGTTTAATCCACGTTGGTGAAAAACAAACTCCTGCTGGACGCATAAATGAAAAACCTTCTACAGGTTTAAGCGAACAGTTAAAAAAAAATTATTTTAGAATTGGAAGATTAAAAACTGGAACTCCACCAAGATTAGATTCACGAACAATTAATTTTAATAAATTAGAAGAACAGTTTGCTGATGAAGATCCATATTTTTTTTCTTTCTTAACAAAAAATAATTTAAACAAACAAGTTACATGTCGTATGACTTATACAAACGCTTATGTTCACAAGATCATTTCTAAAAATTTAAAACGAAGTGCCATGTACTCAGGCAGCATTAAAGGTACTGGTCCGAGATATTGTCCTTCGATTGAGGATAAGATAGTGAAATTTGCAGACAAAGGGAGACATCAAATATTTTTAGAGCCGGAAGGTCTAAATGATCACACAATCTATCCAAATGGTATATCAACATCACTACCTGAGGATGTACAGCAAGAAATATGTAATAATATCAATGGTTTAGAAAATGTTAAGATTTTACAACATGGATATGCTATTGAATATGATTATATTGACCCAAGAGAGCTATTTTTAACCTTAGAAACTAAAAAAATTAACAATCTTTACTTAGCTGGACAAATTAATGGAACTACAGGTTATGAAGAAGCAGCAGCTCAAGGTTTAATAGCTGGTATTAACGCAGCATTGTCCGTCAAAGGTTCAGAGCCTTTCATTTTGGATAGATCAGATGCTTACATTGGAGTTATGATTGACGATTTAATTACCAAAGGAGTTGCCGAGCCTTATAGAATGTTTACATCAAGGGCTGAATACAGATTGTCTTTAAGAGCAGATAATGCTGATCAAAGATTAACACAAAAAGGAATAGATTTAGGGCTAGTTTCAGAAGAAAGAAGCAATATATTTAAAAATAAATTATCAAAATTAAGCAAAATTGATCTTAAAATGAATAAATTATCAATAACTCCATCTAAGGTTTCTAAATTTGCAATTAAAATTGCTAAAGATGGTGTTTTTAGAACTGCAAATGAAATTTTGACACAAAAAAGTGTAAATATGAGAAAAATAAGAGAAATATGGCCTGAAATACCTACTTTTGATAAAGAAATAGATGACCAAATTGAAATTAATGCCCATTATAAAGGCTATTTAAAGAAACAAAAGGCAGATATTTTGGCTTTTAAAAGAGATGAAAACCTTATTATTCCTAATAAAATAAACTATGACAATTTAAGTGGTCTTTCTAATGAGGTAAAAGCAAAATTTAAGCAAATAAAGCCAAGAACGATGGGTCAGGCTTTAAGAATTGATGGTATAACGCCAGCTGCAGTATATATTTTGTTGTCACATGTTAAAAGAAAGTCTATTAAGCATATAGCTTAATGGATGAATATTTTGATAATTTTCCTGTTTTAGATAAATTTAACGTTTCACGTGAAACTTTTTCAGTATTAGATGAGTTTAGAGAGCTTATTATAGAAAAAAACAAAGAAATTAATCTAATAAGCACAAAAAGTATCATTAATTCAAGAAATAGGCATATTATAGATTGTGTACAAGCCATTGATTTTATTGATATAAATAGTAAAATATGTACTGATATAGGTTCAGGAGCAGGCCTTCCAGGAATAGTTTTATCGATACTGCTAAGAGATAAAAAAATTGATATGAAAATGAAACTTTATGAAAAAAGTTATAATAAGAGCTCATTTCTCAGGTCCGTTTCGGAAAAACTCAAATTAGATACTGAAATATTTGAAGAAGACATATTTAAGAAAAAAAATTTAGTTTCAGGAAGTATAGTAACCCGAGCCTTCAAACCACTTCCAGTGATTTTAGGTCTTGTAGAGAAAAATTTTAAAAAATATACAAATTTAATTGTTTTCATGGGGAAAAATGGAAAACAATTGTTAGAGGAAGCTGTTAAGGACTGGGAATTTGAGTATAAGGAAAAGAAGAGCTTAACTAGTGATGATTCATTTTTATTAAATATAAAAAATATAAAAAAAAAATGAGTAAGACACAAATTATATCGGTCATTAATCAAAAGGGCGGAGTTGGTAAAACCACAACTGTTATAAACTTGGCTGCAGGTTTAGCTTTACAAAACAAAAAAATTTTAGTGGTTGATTTAGACCCACAAGGAAATGCAACAACAGGATTAGGTATATCTAACTCTGATAATTCAGATGATACAATTTATGGTGTTCTTAATGGCACA
>CACLNK010000035.1 GCA_902608305.1 uncultured Pelagibacteraceae bacterium
GAAGAAATACCAATTGTTCTAGATTCATTTGGTATTTTTTTATTGTTTCTATAGTACATAAAGACTTTAATTTTTTTATTTATCAAAGTTTTAGCTAAAGTAAGGCTTATTAAACCATCTCCTATTAAACATGCATTCATAATTAGAATTTAATTTTAACAATAATTATTAAATGATACAAAGTGATTAATTTGATTCATCGTTATGGAAATAAAAAAAATATTAGAAAACATATCAAATTTTCTCATTAAAAGATTTATTGAACTATTTGGTCTATTAATTTCAATTTTATCAATATTATTATTAATATCTCTATTAAGCTATTATCCTGAAGACCCCAACTTTATATTTCCGGATAATACGGAAATTAAAAATATATTGGGATTTAGAGGAAGTTTCATCTCTGATTTATTTTTTCAATCTATAGGATTAATTTCGATCTTGATTTCAATTACTTTTTTTACAACGGGTATTAATATCATTAGAACAAAAAAAGTGTTGTTTATTTTACAAAATTCTTTTTATTTAATTTTATATTCTATTTTAGGATCTTTATTTTTTGCAATTTATTATCCTGAATCTTTTTGGCTAACAATAAATGGAAATGGAGGATTTATTGGAAAATTATTAAGCGAAACATTTTTAATTTCGTTAGTTAATCTAAATAAACAAATTGCATATTATTTCCTAATAGTAAGTATCGGTACACTTTTCTTAATAAGCATTAATCTAAATATTTTTTGGTTCTTCGATTTAATAAAAAAATTAACTATTACGTTATTTTCAAAAAAAAATAAAACTATAAATTATAATGAAGAAGTTACAAATGAATTTGAAAATCTAACAACAAGTAATATTAAACCAATTCAAGAAGATCTACCATTTGCGAACAATGAAAATGAGAGAAAAAATTTTAAAGCAAAATTTAAACTACCTTCTCTTGATTTTTTAAAATCGCCAACAAAAAAAGAACGTCAAAATGATTCAAATGGAAATGGTGTTGATCAGGATTTTTTAGAAAAAATTCTTTTAGACTTTGGAGTAGAGGGTAAAATTAAAAAAATAAGTCATGGCCCTGTTGTAACTTTAAATGAATTTGAACCAGCACCAGGTATTAAAGTTTCAAAGATAATAAATCTTTCAGAAGATATAGCTCGAAACACTAGTTCTGAATCTGCTCGTATTGCTACTATTCCTGGAAAAAATACTGTTGGTATTGAATTACCCAAATCTTCAAGAGAAAATGTTTATTTGAGCGAAATAATATCTGAAAGTAATTTTCAAAAAAAAGATATAAAGCTTCCAATTGCATTAGGAAAGGATATTTCTGGTTTACCAATAACTGGTGATTTATCTTCAATGCCTCACTTGTTAATAGCAGGAACAACGGGATCTGGAAAATCTATTTGTATTAATACTATTATTTTATCTCTTCTTTACAAACATCCCCCTGATAAGTGTAAATTTATTTTAGTTGATCCTAAAATGTTAGAACTTTCTACATATGAAGGAATACCACATTTACTATGTCCTGTTATAACTGAAGCTAAAAAAGCAGCATCAGTACTTGGGTGGGTAGTCAAAGAAATGGAAAGTAGATATCGATTAATGACTAAAGAAGGTGTTAGAAACATTGATGGATATAATACAAAACATAAATTACCAATGCCTTACATAGTTGTAATTGTTGACGAAATGTCCGATTTAATGCTGGTTGCTGGTAAAGAAATTGAAAACTATATTCAAAAACTATCTCAAATGGCAAGAGCTGCGGGCATTCATATTATAATGGCAACGCAAAGACCTAGTGTCGATGTAATTACTGGAACAATTAAAGCTAATTTTCCAACAAGAATTTCATTTCAGGTAACATCTAAAATAGATAGTAGAACAATTTTAGGTGAACAAGGTGCTGAACAATTGTTAGGCAAAGGCGATATGTTATATATGTCATCTGCAAATAAAATAGTAAGAATTCATGCTCCTTTTGTATCCGAAAATGAAATAGAGAAAGTCAATAATTATCTAAGATCACAAGCTGAACCAAATTATATAGATGAAATATTAAATTTTGCTGACGAAAAAGAAATCGGAGAAAATTTTTTAAACAAAGAGAATAAAGATGAATTATATCAATCTGCTTTGGAAATTATAAAATCAGAAGGTAAAGCTTCAACTTCATTATTACAAAGAAAACTACAGATTGGCTATAATCGTGCTGCAAGAATTATTGATATGATGGAAGCTGAAGGAATAGTTAGTAAAGCAAATCATGTTGGTAAAAGAGAAATTCTTTAATGATAAAAAAATTATTTGTAATATTTTTTTTTTTAATTATTCCAATTAGTTCAATACAAGCATCTATTAAACAAAAAATTATTGTTAATTTAAAAAAAACAAATAATTTAGTTTTTGACTTTAAACAAACAATTGCTGAAAAAGAAGAAAAAGGTTCTTGTACAATTGAATATCCAAAAAAAATTTATTGTTTATACAATAATCGTAACAAAAAAATTATGGTCTCTAATGGCAAATCATTAGTTATTAAAAATCAAACAAGTAATCAATTATACTTTTATCGGCTTAAACAAACGCCTTTAGATCTAATATTAGATAAAGATTATTTGATAAATCAAATCGAAAATTTAAAATTAAGAATAATTAATGACAAGTATGTAAATTTTTCATTAATTAATAATAACAATAAAATTAATATTTTTTTTGACAAAAAAACTCTTAATTTAATAGGATGGCAAACTGAAGATATTTATCAAAATTTGACAATTTTTTTTATTTCAAACATTAAAATTAATGAAAAAATTGATAAAAAAATATTTACATTACCTAAACTAAATTAAGCAGATTTAATGTTTACAGTTTCAATATCGTAAATTTTCATTCCTCTAGATAGATAATTCTTTAAAGCATTTTTGTGGTCCAAGGAACAAGTATGTACCCAAACTCTTTTAACATTATATAAAAAAGATATTTTGATGGCTTCACTTAACATATAGGCACCCAATTTTTTCCCCATGTATTCTTTTAATAATCCAAAGTAAGCAATTTCTATTTCAGATTTATTTTTATGATAAATAAGTTCAAAAAAACCGGCTATATCTCCATTTTTTTTTAAAATAAATGTAAATACATTTGGACTAGAAACATATTCTATCCAATTTTTATTTGTCCATGCTAATCTATCAACCCATTCATGGTTTTTACCAATTTGTTTATAAAAAAATTTATTTAACTGAAAATCATTTGAAGAAACTTTTTCTAAAGAACAGTTATTACTTGGTTTTTTTTCCACCAATAATTCATCTAAAGATTTTATTTCTAAATAATTTCTTACAATTTTTTCCATTATTGAACCATTCTGCCAACTTTTTCTCCTCCAAAAAGATGAAAATGCAAATGGGGAACTTCTTGACCACCATGATCACTTGTATTTGCTAAAGTCCTATATCCTTTACCAACATCGACTGAAATACCAAGTTTTTTTGCTACAATCGATATACCTTTTATAAGACCAACAATTTCTTTATCTGATGCTTTTGCATTAAAATCATCAAGATTAATATATTTTCCTTTAGGTATCACAAGTGCATGAATCTTTTTTTGAGGATTAACGTCATGAAATGATAAAACATAATCATCTTCATAGATCTTTTTACAGGGTATTTCTCCTCTTAAAATTTTTGCAAAAATATTGTTATCATCATATTTCATTCAAAGATTTTTATTTCTTCTATAACACTAATAATTTTTCCACCTTTTACAACAGCATTAACTTCTGCACATTCATAGTATGCATTTGAAGTCAACTCGGCTGTTTCTTTATTTTTTAAACATTTACTTTTTGATGACATAATTAAATGTTCCTTCAATTCTAGTGGCTCACCTAAATACATCATTAGACCTATAACTGTACTTTCTTTTTCAATATCTGCAAGTTCTTCAATTTTTTGAGCCTTTTTTGTAACTGCTAAATCAAAATCCATTATTGCAGTAACTCCTTTATATATAAAATAAATAATAACTATAGCAAAAATAATTTTTATCTTTCCCATTTTTATAAATATAATTTTTTAAACTACTTTTTTCTCTTTTGTAATTCCTCCATAACATCTTCTATTTTAATTTCATTTGCCTCGAGATACATTATCAAATGATAAAAAACATCGGCTGCTTCATGAATTTTATTTTTATCATTTTCCACCGCTTCTATTAATTCATTAATCTCTTCCAAAACTTTTTTCTTACTTAAAGATTTATCATTTAATAATTTATTGGTGTACGAACCTTCTACAGGAATTTTTTTTCTTTCTCTTGCAAGAATAAATAAACTCTCTAGTGCATTAAGCATTTTAAATTCTAACAGGTATTCCTTTTGAGTCCAAATATTCCTTGGCTTCTTTTACAGAATATTTACCATAATGAAATATTGAGGCTGCTAAAACAGCACTAGCCATTCCTAATTTAATACCATCTACTAAATGATCTAAATTACCTACACCACCTGAAGCTATCACTGGTATATTAACTTTGGAAGATATCTTGGCCATTAAATTGATATCATAACCAATTTGAGTTCCATCCCTATCCATAGAAGTGACTAATAATTCTCCAGCCCCACTGTTTTCCATTTTCTTTGCAAATTCTACTGCATCTATTCCAGTATTATTTCTTCCTCCATGTGTAAAAACTTCCCATGTATCTTTATTTTTTTTTGCATCTATCGCAACGACAATACACTGAGATCCAAACTTTTTAGAACTATCAACTACAACTTCTGGATTTTGAACTGCAGCAGTATTTATTGAAACTTTATCTGCACCGCAGTTAAGTAATTTATTAATATCATCAACACCCCTAACTCCACCACCAACAGTTAAAGGTACAAAACATTTCTTAGAAGTTTTCTCTACGACATTATAAATAGTATCTCTATTTTCATTAGATGCTGTAATATCTAAAAAACAAATTTCATCAGCACCTCCATCACTATAAATCTTTGCTTGTTCAACCGGGTCACCTGCATCTTTTAAATCTACAAAGTTAATACCTTTAACAACACGACCACTCTTAACATCTAAGCACGGTATTATTCTACTTTTAAGCATCTATCTCTTTCGCTAATTCTTCTAATTTAATATCACCATCAAATATAGCTTTGCCAACTATTATACCTTCAATATTTTTGTTATTTAATCCTTTTGCCTTTTTAATATCATCAATTGAAGAAACTCCACCTGATATAATTACAGGACATTTAGAGGTATCAGCAACTTTTGCTGTCTCTTCAAAATTAGGACTTTGCTTAGTTCCATCTCTGTTTATATCTGTATAAATTAATCGACTAGCTCCATAATTATTTACTTCTTTTAAAAAATTCAAAGTTAATTGGTTAGAATTTTCTTTCCATCCAGATATAGATAAATATCCATCTTTAGCATCTAAACCTAAAGCAATTTTATTTGGAAATTTCTGACACGCTTCTTTTAAAAAGTTTTTATCTTTTATGGCAGCACTTCCTAAAATAACTTTTTCAACACCGGTGTCAGTATATTTTTTAATACTTTCAAAAGTTCTAATTCCACCACCTATTTCAATTTTAAGATCAAATTTACTAACTATTTCTTGAATAATATTCAAATTAACAGTCTCTCCAGTTAAAGCTCCATCTAAATCAACAATATGTAAATTTTGAAATCCATAATCTTTATATTTGCCTGCTTGATCAATTGGTGAGGTTTCGTATTCAGTTTTATTTTCAAAGTCTCCTTTGATTAACCTCACACACTTTTTATCTTTAATATCTATTGCTGGAAATATTTTCATCTTTTTAAATCTTTATTATCAAAGTAAGCTGCTACAAAATTTCCAATAACTGCGAAAATTGATAAACCTATTAAAACTGAAAAAAAATCTGTCATTATAAATTTATAAAGTTATCAATTATTTTTAATCCAATTTTATCACTTTTTTCTGGGTGAAATTGTGTTCCAAATAAATTCTCTTTTCCTACAGAACAAACTATATTTGTGGAGTAATCTGTTGTTGCAGAAATTACATTTTTATCACTTGGTATAAATTCGTAACTATGAACGAAATACATGTGTGATTTGTTTTCAATATTTTTAAAAATTTTACTATCTTTAACTATATTTATTTCATTCCACCCTATATGAGGAAGTTTGTATTTTCCATTTTGATTATCAATTTTTGAAACCTTGCCAGAGATCCAACCTAGTCCTCTTGTTTCTGTTTCTTCATAACCAATATCTGCAAACATTTGTAAACCTACACAAATTCCAAGAAGAGGTTTTTTACTGCTTATTGCAAACTCATTTAGACTATCAACTAAACCTTCAATATTATTTAAAGCATCCATACAGCTTTTGAATGACCCCTGTCCTGGTAAAACAACTTTATCACTCGATTTAATTTTATTAAGATCAGATGTAACTTCGATATTTACTTTATCTTTTGCTACTTCCTTAAATGAATTTATAACAGAACTTATGTTCCCTGATTTATAGTCAACAATGGTAACTTTCATTAATTCTTTAATTTTATAAAGAACCTTTGGTAGATGGTATAGCTTTTTTATTTTTTGGATCTATTTCCATGGCTGATCTAAGCGATCTAGCAAGGCCTTTAAAACACGATTCTATTATATGGTGACTGTTATCACCATAAATATTTTCTATGTGTAACGTAACTCCAGCAGACTGTGAAAAAGCCTGAAACCATTCTTTAAAAAGCTCAGTATCCATTTCACCTAATTTTTCTACTTTAAGTTTTACATTCCAAATCAAATATGGTCTGTTTGATACATCAATTACTACTCTTGTTAAAGTTTCATCCATAGGAATTAATGCATGTGCATATCTTTTTATGCCCATAAATTTTTTAGATGCTTTTTTTAAACATTCTCCAATTGCAATTCCAGTATCTTCCGTTGTGTGATGAAGATCTATGTGAGTATCGCCTTTTGCTTTTATATTTAAATCAATGGAAGAATGTTTTGATAATTGTTCAAGCATATGATTAAGAAAACCTATTCCAGTATCAATCTTATACTTACCCTTACCATCAATATTTAGGTCAACCTTAATACTTGTTTCTTTAGTTTTTCTTGAAATTGTAGCTTTCCTAGTCATTTAATTTTCTAAGGTATATATTTATTAATTAGTTATATCAATAATTCTAATCATGCTCTTGAAGAATCTTAATTAGTATCCATTTATAACACATGAGTGAAAATGTTATATGGCACGGAACAACTATTATTTTAGTTAGAAAAAATAATGAAGTTGTTGTAGCTGGAGATGGTCAAGTTAGCATGGGTAATACTATAATCAAGAGTACGGCTACAAAGGTCAGAAAGATTGAGAAAAGAAATGTGATTGCAGGTTTTGCCGGATCAACTGCAGATGCATTAACATTATTTGAACGCCTAGAAGCTAAATTAGAAAAGCATGCAGGTAATTTAACTAGAGCAGCTGTTGAATTAGCTAAAGACTGGCGAACGGATAAATATCTAAGAAGATTAGAAGCTTTAATGGCAATAGGAGATAAAGAAAAAAGTTTTATAATTTCTGGAACTGGCGATGTTTTAGAGCCTGAAGATGATGTAATTGGTATAGGTTCTGGAGGAAATTATGCATTATCAGCAGCAAAAGTTTTAATGGAAACAGATTTATCTGCTGAAGAAGTAGCACGAAAAGCACTTAAAGTTGCATCTGAAATTTGTGTTTTTACAAATAACAATGTTAAAATTGAAAAAATTTAATGGAAAAATCAAACGTAACTTCTTTCGTACCCAAAGATAAAAGTAAAGAAGATAAAAATAACTTTGTTAGTTCTCTATCTCCCAGAGAAATTGTCTCTGAGTTGGATAGATTTGTTGTTGGTCAAAAAAAAGCAAAAAGGGCAGTTGCAATTGCTCTTAGAAATCGTTGGAGACGACAAGCTTTAAAAGGAGAAATGAAAGATGAAGTTTTACCAAAAAATATTCTAATGATTGGACCAACTGGAGTTGGAAAAACTGAAATATCTAGAAGATTATCAAAATTAGCTGAAGCTCCATTTGTAAAAGTTGAAGCAACTCGCTTTACAGAAGTAGGTTATGTTGGAAGAGATGTTGAACAAATTATAAGAGATCTTCTTGAAATTGCTATTGCTATGGAAAAAGTAAAAAAAAGAAAAGAAGTACATGCAAAAGCTCAAAAGTTAGCAGAAGAAAGAGTTTTAGATGCTTTAGTTGGTAATAAAGCAAGTATAGCAACAAGAGAAAGTTTTAGAAAAAGACTAAGAAGCGGTGATCTTGATGATAATGAAATTGAAATAGCAATTAATGAAAGTAGCTCTATGCCCTCTTTTGAAATTCCAGGAATGCCTGGAGCAAATGTAGGAATGATTAATATTAGTGAAATGCTTGGTAAATCTATGGGTGCTAAACCCAAAAAAAAGAAAATATCTGTTAAAGAATCGCATGAAATTTTAATTAATGAAGAATCAGATAAATTAATTGAGCAAGATAAAATTATTAAATCTGCAAAAAATGCTACAGAAAATAATGGAATAGTATTTTTAGATGAAATAGATAAAATATCTGGAAGAACCGATAGAGTTGGTGGAGATGTTTCTAGAGAAGGTGTTCAACGTGATTTACTACCATTAATCGAAGGAACAACAGTAAGTACTAAATACGGACCAATAAAAACTGATCATGTATTGTTCATAGCTTCAGGAGCTTTTCAACTTGCAAAACCATCGGACCTTTTGCCTGAATTACAAGGTCGACTACCAATAAGAGTAGAATTAGATGCATTAACAAGCGATGATTTTAAAAGAATCCTAAAAGAACCAGATAATAGCTTAATAAAACAATATAAAGCACTTCTTAAAACAGAAAATGTGAATTTAGAATTTTCAGACGATGGTATAGATACTATTGCTAACCTCGCAACGGAGGTTAATTCTACTGTAGAAAATATTGGTGCTAGAAGACTACACACAATTATTGAAAGAGTACTTGATGATATAAGTTTTACTGCAACAGATAGAGGAGGTGAAAAAATAATTATAAACTCAGATTATGTAAAAGAAAATTTGGATGAACTTGTTAAAGATTCGGACTTGTCTAAATTTATTCTCTAATTTTTAAAATATATATAAAAAGCTCCTGAACCACCATCTTCAATATTTGCTTCGCTAATTTGTTTAATTTTTTTCATTAAGCTTGAATTTGACTTTATAAATTCTGGCACAGAATGCTTAAGAATACTTAAGTCTCTAGACAAATACGGATTATTTACAGTTTTAGATCTTGTTCCTTTGCCAGTTACAACAATAACTTTTTTAATTCCCTTTTGATAAGAATTGTTAATAAACTCTTCTACAATTTTATTTGCATTTTCTAAAGAAAATCCATGAAGGTCAATGATTCTTTCAGTATTTTTTCCAATGTTTTTATTATTTATTTTAAAATCTTTATTAGGAACTTTATCTCTACTAGAAGTAAAACTTTTCCAATCTTTTTTATCTTTATCTGTGAGCTTGCTATTCAATTATGTTTGTGTATCAATTAACAGCCAATTTAAATTTTTTGATCTTATATCTTTTGAAAATTTCCATGTGTCATATACCTTTTTAATTTTTTGAGAATCTCCTGATAAAATATTATTATCTTTATCTTTAATACAAGAAATAATTTCACTTACAAAATCAACCGTTACTTCTAAAACATTATTAATTGTTTTATGTTCCTTAATAGAAGCAGAATTAATACCTATAAAAGTAGTATTTGAAATATAACCCTTATCTTTTCTATCTTTAATAGCTTCATTAAATTGATCAAAAACTTTCTTATCTAATAAAGATTTAATATTTTTCAAATTTCCATTAGCAAAATTAGTAATTATTGTTTCGTAAGCTATCTTCGCACCTTTTAAAAAATCGTTTTTTGCTTGATCATTAAAATTTATTTTATCTAAACTATCTTTAACAGCTTTCTTAGATGGAAATTCATGAGTAAAACTTGCATCTAAATTTTCTTCGTGGCCAGTTCTCCTACCTAATATTCCTCTCAATCTAAGAAAAATAAACCCTGCAATCATTGCCAAAAGTATTATATCAACGTACTCAAAGTTATAATTCATAATGATAAATATTATTTAGTATATTGCTTAATTTCAACTAGCAATTTACATTAAAGTCAAATGGCGACAATTTTATTATTATTAATTTCAATTCCTCTAATAGAAATATACTTATTTATTAAAATAGGATCTTATATTGGGGCATTTAACACAATTTCCTTAATTTTAATCACAGCGATTGTAGGAATTATTTATGCCAGATATGAAGGATTCAATACGTTGCGTTCTGGAATATCTCAATTAATTAAAAATGAAATACCTGTTTATGAAATTATATCAGGTGCTGCACTTACATTTGCTGCATTATTATTAATTTTACCTGGTTTTGCCACAGATTTAATGGGCTTAATATTAATATTCCCCCCAACTAGAAAATTAATACTGAAAAATTTTTCAAAAAAATATACATCTAAAAATCCAAAAAAAAAAGATTATATAGATGGAGAATTTGAAGATAAAGATGAACTATGAATGAAAAATTTAAAATTTTAGCTAATTTTATAAAAGATATGTCAAGTGAAACACCTGATGTTCAGTCTTATTTATTCGTTAAAGAAAATATTTCTAAATATCACTTAAATATAAATATAGCTTCTAAGCCACTTAAAAATAAAATGATTGAAGTAAGTACAATACTAAAGTTCGAAGATAAAGATTTAAATGAAAAAAAATCTAACTTTGAAATTGTCTATATATCAATTATTAAAATCGATGAGAATGTGAAAGATAAAAAAGAATTAGAAAAAATTATTATATGTGACTTACAAAATAAAATTTACCCAAAAATTGAAAAAATATTTTTAAATGTTTTGGATCTCTCGGGTTTTTCTGGTGTAAAAATTGAAAAAAAAATTGACTTTAATAAACTTTATAATGAGAGGATTGATTAAAAAAAATTTTTTTTAAGATTAGATTTTAAATATTGTTTATGTAAATCAATTTCCTTCTTAGTTGGATAAACTATCTTTTTACAATACATATAATTCTTAAAATCAATTTTGGTTTTTTCATTTTCTAAAACTTGGAAATCTAGGGTTGGCTCTTTTTGATCTATTAAGTTAATATATACTTTTGACAATAATTCACAGTCAACTAATGCTGAATGTTGAGACCTTTTTGAATTGTCAATGTGAAAACGCTTACAAAGCGCATTAAGATTAATCTGGGATCCAGGAAATTTATCTCTTGCTAATTCCAAAGTATCTACAACATTCTTTTTTATATCAATTTTTTTTTTCCCTATTAAAGAAAGCTCATTATTTAAATGTGATAAATCAAATGCTGCATTATGAATAATTAATTTTTTATTTTCTATAAAATTTAAAAATTCATCAGCAATTTCTGAAAATTTTTGTTTTGATTCTAAAAATTTATCTGTGTAACCATGAACTTCTAATGCCTTTTCAGAAACTTTTCTTTCAGGATTTAAATAACAATGAAATTTTCTTGA
>CACLNK010000036.1 GCA_902608305.1 uncultured Pelagibacteraceae bacterium
GATATTGATCATTAATTTTTGTCTTGGAAATTTCTGTTAAGTTAAGATGTAATCTTTTATTAACATTTTTAAGTTTTTTTAATTTGTTATGATACTTTTGTTCATGATTAATCATTATTGAAACACTATTTAAATTGCCATTAATTAAGCAATTTAAAATATTTTTTGAAACTTCCTTTGATCTTCCATAATCGTCAGCATGAAAGTAAATTTTTCCCATAAATTAATATAATTTAGGAATACAGCTAATTTTTGACAAAACACTATCAAGATTGAATCCTATGACTTCACTATAAATTTTAAGAGTATCATATTTAATTTTATTATCTTGATTACATAATTCTAGTGCTTTTTCTCTTGAAATTAAACCTTCTCGAACTTGGTTTGCTCTAAAATTGTCATACTCAGAAAATCCAGCAACAGTATAATAAACAAAATTATTAAAAGCTGTTTGTCCATCACCCATTCTCCATTGATTTTTTCCATAAGAAACATCGTTTTCCCATTCATATTCTTCATTTAGTGTTTTAATTATTTCTGTCTCATTCCATTTAATAAACTTATATAAATGTAAAAATCTTTCTTTTAATACAAAACTATGAATAAAAGCTTGTACGCTCGCAAAAAAAGATGAATTAAAATAAGCTGGATTTAAAAAATATTGCATACCATAACGGAAAAACATATTTATTTTATTAAAGAAGCTATAATCAGATAAGGTTGGATTATTTATAAGTTTTTCATTTACTCCCAGAAAGCCTAGAAAAAATTCTCTTTGTTCTAGTTGATAACCCGTGCAATGTATTACTAATTTTAAATTAAGTTCTTTTGAAAGTTTTCTACCGTATTCATAAAACCCTTTATCTCCTGCCTGTAACATTGGAATCATTCCTAAATGTGGTTTTTTTAACCAGGCGAGTAAATTTGCTCTAACATGAGATCTTCTTTCATCAATTTTTGCAGATCTTATAATGTGTTCAACTCCCAATTTTCCACATAACTTAGACGCATTAATTCTCGATATGTCCGTAGTTAATCCCCAATCAAAAGTATATGCAATTGGGTTCATTTTATATTTAGTTTTTATTAAGTGTAAACCATAAGAGCTATCTCTTCCTCCACTTAGACCAACAATGCAATCAGGTTCATTACTTTTAGATCTATGTTTATCAAGTATTTTTACTAAACTTTCTTCCCCAAGAAACTTTTGTTGATTATATCTTAAACAATAATTGCAGACTCCATTGTTATCAAAACTAATGTATGGATACGTTTCTAACAAAATACATTTTGAACATCTTTTAAGTCTTGAGTGTCTAAGCAAATCATCTTCATAATTTGTAAAAATTAAAGAGTTAAACTTATTTTCAAGAGATTTTGAATAATCAGCACTATTTTTATTATATTTTTCATTTTCTAAAATACTTATTTTATTTTTTTTTGGATTAAAAATTATTGTTTGTTTTAAGCATTTTTTGATTAAAGAGTTGTTAAACGAAAATTTATTTTTGTTAAAAAATTCAGATTCTTTTAAATAATTTAATAAAATGTTTTTTTCAGATGCAAAACAAAAAAAATTAACGTTTTCATCATAATAGTAATATAAAGAACCACAATTAGATGATAAATAAATATCTTCATAGTCTTTTAATGCAAAAGCTATAGAATAATTTCCTTTTACTTTTTGTAATAAATCTAAATAATTTTTTATAAATTTATTTTCAACAACAAGATCTGACAATTGTTCGTAAAATTTTAGTGAGTCACTTTTTATTGAAATGCTTTCATAATTTTTTGTTTTTAAATTATTTTCTTTTATTTCTAAGTTTGTAAATATACCGTTATGAACACCAATGATATTTTTTGCGATTAATGGTTGATTGTTAATTTCAGAAAATTTTGAACCATTTGTAACTAGTCTTGTTTGGCCAATAATACTGATATATTCAGATTTTCTATTGTTTAGTTTTTTATTTAAAAATTTTTTAAAATCATTTCTTTTTAAAGCTTCAGAAGGTTCTTGATTAATTTTAAAAATTGAATTTTCATCTTGATCTTTAATTAATACACCAAAAGTGTCTGATCCTCTTTGTTGGCTCCTTTTTGTTAAAATTTTAAGATCATTTTCTAATAATTTAGAATTTTCTAAATTATTTTTTTTTTTTGCTGAAATACCGAATAGACCACACATTTTTGCTAATTTTTTTTAAATTTTGTTTGCAAATAATTTACCATAATAAAAATTGCAAATATAATAAAAAATGGCAAATAAAAATTTATATTACTTACAATATCTAAAAATGAAATTTTATAATTTGATGTTAGATTTTTTACAGAATTCCCAATTGAATTTAATGCATATAAAAGAGGTATTTCTGCACAAAAGATTATTAAGATAAATTTTTTGATTTTTACACCTTCTAATCCGTAATAAATGTTATGTAAAAAGTAAGGCAAAATAAATCTTGATAAAAAAATTGAAAAATTATTTGTAGTTAATTTTGATAAATTAATTTTTTTTTTTAAAAAAATTTTTTCAACATCTAAATCAAAAGAATTTTTTATTTTTTTAGCAAATAAATATAAAATAGCTGATGCAAATAAGATTAAGGATAATGATATAAAAAAACCAATTTTTTTAAATAAATAACCGTTTAATATTACTATTAATGTGGCTGGTAATGGAGTTAAAAAATAAGCAAAACTAACAATGATATAAAATACTAAAAAATTAATATTAGATACATCTATATTAATTAAAAAATCAATTATGCTTTTGTTAAAATAAAAACTCAAAAAAACAATAATGATTAATAAAAAAATAGCCATTATAGTTATTAATTTTTTCTTCATTTAGAAATGCTTCTTTTATAAAAAATAAGGATTATATTATTATTGTCGGTTTTCCAACCACGACGATAAAATTATTTAAATTTTCCAAACACTATTCTATATAAAACTTCAAATATATGGTAAAATTTTATTTTTTTACCATCTTCATGCGTTCTCCCATTATAACTAATTGGCACTTCGTAAAATTTTTTTCCTTTTTTTACTACCTCACAAAGTATTTCCGCATGTTGTCCAAAACCTTTTGATTTAATTTTTTTTTCATTTAACAAATCTTTTTTGTAACACAAATAGCATGAGTAAATATCAGTAAATGTAGTGTTGTAAAATAAATTAAAAATTAGAGTTATAAATTGATTACCAAATTTATTTAAAATATTATGCGACCTAGTAAAATCAGAATAATTTAATCTTGACCCAAGTATTAAATCTGGTTCGAAATTATTGATTAAATTTAGAAACTTCAAAAAATCTTTTGGATCATATTCTAAATCTGCATCTTGAAAAATTATATATTTTCCTTTTGCAGATTCTAAACCTTTTAATACAGCATACCCTTTTCCGTTATTTTTTTCGTAAGTAATTAACTGATCGTATAGGTCTTTATTCTGCTCTAATAAAGAAAGTGAATTGTCTGTTGATCCATCGTTTATTACTATCACTTCATAAACAAAATCTTGTTTTTTTATTTCTGAAATCCTATTTAATACTTTTATGATTGTCTGCTCTTCGTTATAAAGGGGAACAATTACAGATAATATTAAAGGTCTATCATTCATTAAATTTTTTTTTAAAGTAATTAAATTATTTTAATATTACAGATATTTCCTATATAATAATACTGTTGGTTTTCCAACTACAACGATAAACGGATTTCGTAATAAGCATTGCGGACGTGGGGGCAGTACCCACCACCTCCACCATTTACAACTTAGGGGGGTGAACTAGGATCGACGGATGTCTAAAAGCTATTCTTTCGTTCGGGATTGTTCCACCGTGACGGGCTAAATTATAATTGCAAATGATAAATTTGCTCTCGCTGCTTAATTAACTTGTTAATTAAATAAGCGCGGTCTGGGGCACCGGGCAACAGAACGCCCCTTAATACCTTCGTTCAATCAATTTACCATCTTTAAAAATACCTATATCAACTGTTCCGTCCGTATGTAACATAGTCCCTTGCCCAGTTATTGTTCCGTATTTAAATTGCCCAATGTATTTTTTTCCATTTGCTAATTCAAAAACTCCCCTTCCGTGAATAAAACCATCTTCAAATTGTCCAACGTAACTGGTTCCTTGTTCTGTCGATTTGAAAAATCCATCTCCGTGCTCTCGACCATTTTTAAAATACCCAATGTATCTGTCTCCATTTAAATATGTGTAAGTTCCTTGTCCGTGCATTTTACTATCTTTAAATTGTCCAAGGTATTTGTCTCCAGCACGTTTTCCCGATGTCCACTTGTAGGTTCCTTTTCCATCTATACAATCACCTTTAATGCATTCAGCAAATCCAACATTACAAACCATCAAAACCAGAAAGATGTATAGAGATAATTTTTTCATTATTGAAAAAGTAATTTATGTGCCCAAAGACCCGCGTTTAATGAAATAGATATAATTAACAAAAACAAATGAGTAACTTTATGAAACGGAAATTTATTTCCTATTCCATAACTTGATGCAAAAAAAACACAAAAAATAAATGTTCCAACAACAACAAACCATTTTAAATAGATAAAACCCCAAATTATTATTGCAAATAATGAAATCATCCCAACAAACATTAAAATTGCTGCAAAATAAGTTAAAAATTTTGAATCTTCAAAAATTATATAATAATGACCGCCAGCACCTCTATCAGCGATTTGTATCGAACGAGCAACAACAAATGCTACTACTAAATTCAAAATAAAAATTATCTCTAAAATCATTTAAACAATTCTATTTTTTATCATTAAATTCAAATGTAAACGAGTCCTCGGTTATATGTAGTTTTCCTACTTTTTCAGGATGTTTTTTTATATCTTCTCGCCACTCTTTGTATTGTTCTTCCTTCCAAAGATTATTAATTCCTTTTTGTTTTTTTAATTCATCTAGATCATCTAGAAACTTATCTGGGTTGGTTGTCATATTAAGCATAAACATTTGTTGTCTAAGTTTTGTGTATTTTAAATACTGAAGTTTAGCGTTTGCTTCTTCTTTTTTATTTAAATTTTCTCTTAAATCCTCAACGCACCAATCTATTACCCATCTTTCAACTTTTGGATTTTCAAGGTTCCAGAGGCAGTTTTGTATAGTTGCATGACACCAACTCATTGTATCTCTTTCTTTTTCAATATCTAAAATGATACTTTCAAATTCTTTAGTTTCTTTCGTGCTATTATTAAACATACCCATAGGACCTCCTGTTGTTGAATTGTATGTGGAGCAATCAATATTGCTCTAAAATTTAATTAAGTGTTTTTGAAGATAACATTTCTAAGAATATTCTTGGAATCAAAAAACTTTTCTTATTATAACAAAAAATGTCTATTGTATGGTTATCAATCAAAAATTGCCCCCATTTTCAATGAAGTTGAAAAACAAGGTTTCAACAAAAAAGTTAAAACTCTCAATGAAGTTCTCAATGAAGTGTTTTCAAAACACTATATTTTCTGCTATTAATTAAAATTGAGGGCGAAACAGAACACCCCCCCTTTTTTTTTTAAATTTTCTATATATAAGTTTGAATTTTTATTAACTTGACAATTCATATTAAATCAATTTAAAGATGTGTTGTTGTTAGTTTTTTTCTAACAATAAAATTAAACTAAAAAGAAAGAACATAAAATGAGTATTAAAGGAAAAGTTAAATGGTTTAATGGAACCAAAGGTTATGGTTTCATTGAAAGAGAAGATAAAGAAAAAGATGTTTTTGTACATTCTTCAGCAGCTCAAGCAGCAAACTTGGAGTTAAACGAAGGTGATGCGCTAACATTTGAAGTTGAGAACGGTGAAAAAGGTCCTTCCGCAGTTAATCTGCAAAAAGCTTAATCATATTTCAATAAATTTCAAAACACATTTAGGGTAGAAATTAAAAAAGTTTATCATATTTAATTTCTGCCCTATCCTGGGTGTGACAAAAAGTTTTCTCTTTTAGATTCAATCAACACATTTTGAACAAAATGAGATTTTAAATGGCATGGCATGCATTCATATAATACTTTCTTTGGATTTTATGCGTTAAGCAATACACCTATGTGGTTAGATTATGAAGAAAATAACCGAACAAACAAATATTAATATATGGTAAAAATTCTATTTTTTTCTTCTTGGTCTCTAACTCTAATTTTATTGGTAATAGCTATAATTCTATCATAAGTTTGAGCATCGAACTACAGAACGCTCCCCCCTGTTAAACTCAGTTGTCATGGTGGACTGTGTGGGGATCGAACCCACGACCTAATGATTAAGAGTCATCCGCTCTACCAACTGAGCTAACAGTCCATCAAAAAAAGATTCGTAAAAGTTTTTTCATTTTATTTTTAAATCTTTGTCTTGCACATAATTAAGATTATATCTTAAAGCTAATTCAGCTTTACATAACTCAATGCCCATGTCAGCAGCATGCTGACAACTAGATATGTATTTATTTCTTATTAATGTATTAACAATTTCTATTGCTGTTTTACCAGAAATTATTGATACCATATCACTTACATTTTTTTTATTTCCCAAGTTTCTTAATGTACAATATCCAACCCTTAGTAATTTTTTTTCTTTATCAATTGCAATTAAAAAATATCCTTTAGGATCCATTACCCAATCTTTAATTTTGTGATATTTTGCAGTAATTCTTTTTTTTATTTTTTTATTAATTTTGTACCATCTACCCTTTATAGCTCTATTATTTTTCATGATTTCTGACCCTAGCACAAAAAAAACCTTACTTGTCTAGGAACTTTCAGGTAAAATCTGTATTTCCTTGATTATCTTTGTTCTTTTATAATTTATAATTATAGAATGATAAAAAAATATACGAAAAATGATACTTCCAAAATTCTACATATTATTAATGATGCTTCCTTAAAATACAAGGGCATAATCCCAGATAACTGTTGGCATGAACCTTACATGTCGAAACAAGAATTGATGGATGAATTAAGTGATGGGGTTCGTATGTTTGGTTATCATCACAACAACAAATTACTCGGAGTGATAGGAGTTCAGAAAGTAAAAGATGTTATTCTTATAAGGCATGCTTATACTTTAACTTCCCACCAAGGTAAAGGAACGGGAAGTGCGTTACTTAAATATCTATTAAAAAAAAATCACAATTCTCGTTTATTAGTGGGCACTTGGAGGAGTGCCACGTGGGCAATTCAATTTTATAAAAAATTTGGTTTCATTCTTCACACAAAAGATCAATCAGCTTTGTTGCTTAAAAAATATTGGAAAATATCATTAAAACAAATTAAAAATTCAGTAGTTTTAGAAAGATTTTAAATATGCTAGAAAAATTAGAATTATCGAAGTAAAATCTAGGGCAAAAACAATAAAATGAAGGTTAAATTTAAGTTTTTTTTTGATGAATAAATTTATCTCGCATATTTCTAAAATTGGATGGTGCTTTGATAATACTTATGCACGTTTACCAGAAATAATGCTATCACGAATTGCTCCTATACCAGTTAAAGACCCAAAACTAGTTATATTTAATCATAACCTTTCTAAAGAACTGGGTTTAAATTTTTCAGTTATCGAAGATAACCTTTTACCTTCAATTTTTGCAGGAAGTTTATTGCCTCAAGAATCTGAATGTATTGCACAAGCATATGCTGGTCATCAATTTGGTTATTTTACTATGTTGGGAGATGGACGAGCAATTGTCATTGGTGAACATCTTTCTAAAAATAATAAACGCTTCGATATCCAATTTAAAGGATCTGGTAAAACTCCTTATTCAAGAAATGGCGATGGAAGAGCTGCTCTAGGACCAATGTTACGTGAATATATTATTAGTGAAGCTATGCATGGATTAGGAATTTCAACAACACGTAGCTTAGCAGTGGTCACAACAGGTGAAAATGTAATCCGTGAAACTCCTTTACCAGGAGCAATACTAACTCGGGTTGCAGCTAGTCATATTCGTGTTGGTACTTTTCAATATGTGACTATGCAAGATGATATAAAAACTTTAAAAACTTTATTTAATTATACAATCAATAGACATTATCCGGAATTAAAAGATACAAGCAATCAAGCTCTTTCTCTATTAAAAATTGTGATGGAGAAACAAATTAAGCTAGTTACTGATTGGATGAGGGTTGGTTTCATTCATGGAGTAATGAACACGGATAATATGACAGTCTCTGGAGAAACAATCGATTACGGTCCATGCGCTTTCATGGATAATTATAACCCTGAAACAGTATTTAGCTCAATAGACCAATACGGACGTTATGCTTATTTTAACCAACCTGGTATTACAAAATGGAATTTAGCAAGATTTGCTGAAACACTATTGCCATTAATTAACAATGATAAAGATAAAGCTATTGATATCGCATCAAAGACAATAAATAGTTTTGGAACATTATATAAAAAGTGCTGGCTTGAAATGATGAGAAAAAAAATAGGTTTATTAGGAGAAGACTCAAAAGATGAAAATTTAATTATAGATTTATTATCGTGGATGCATCAAAACAAAGCCGATTATACAAATACTTTTTGTTTTTTAATGAATGAAAATATCCAGGAAAACAAAATTTATAACAATCAAGGATTTATTAGTTGGAAACAGCAATGGCAAAAACGATTAAAACTACACAATAATTCACCAGAAAAATCTTTAAAATTAATGCGTTTAGTAAATCCCCTGGTTATTGCTCGAAATCACAAAGTTGAAGAGGTTTTAAAAGAAGCCAATAATAGAAATCTAAATCCCTTTAATGATTTTTTAAAAGTTTTAGAGAAACCTTATGAAAAACAAACCAAAACAAATAACTATCAATTTCCAGCTCCATCAAGTGAAAAAAAGTATCAGACATTTTGTGGCACTTAATTTTAAATGTTATTGGTGCGGCCAGAGAGACTCGAACTCTCATAGGGAAAATCCCCACTTGGCCCTCAACCAAGCCTGTCTACCAGTTTCAGCATGGCCGCTTTATGTCACAGATTAAGTGAATGACAAATATCTTACAAGTTGATACATTTGGTCAAATGGAATTTACACCAGAAGTAAGAAGAGCTACAGAACCAATATATCAAAAAATTTCTAAATTTTTACCAGAAATTGAATGGTCAGTTCACGCACCATACATACATAAAATTAATAAATTAAAAAAAGAAAAAAATGCAATTATACTTGTTCATAATTATCAAACTCCAGAAATATATCATGGTATAGCTGATGTTGCTGCAGACTCACTTGCTTTAGCAATTGAAGCCTCAAAAACTAAAGCAGATTTAATTATAATGTGTGGAGTTCATTTTATGGCCGAAACAGCAAAATTAATGAATCCTCAAAAAAAAGTTTTACTCCCGGACATGAGTGCAGGCTGCTCTCTATCTTCGTCTATTACAGGAAAAGATGTAAGATTGTTAAAAGAAAAATATCCAGGTGTTCCAGTTGTATCTTATGTTAACACATCTGCCGATGTAAAAGCAGAAACTGATATTTGCTGTACTTCAGCAAATGCTGTTAAAATTGTTAACTCTCTTGGTGTTAAAAAAGTAATTTTTTTACCTGATAATTATTTGGCTAATTATGTTTCGTCACAAACCGATGTAGATATTATTTCTTGGAAAGGCACTTGTATTGTTCATGAACAATTTAATGAAAAAGAAATAAATGAAATTAGACAAAGCAACCCTGGCATAAAAATTATTGCTCACCCTGAATGTCCGCCTGATGTAATTAAAGCAAGTGACTTTGCCGGATCTACAACTAGTATGATAAAATACGTTGAGGATAACCAACCTAAAAAAGTAATGATGGTCACCGAATGTTCTATGAGCGACAATGTTCAAATTGAAAATCCAAATGTTAAATTTATTAAACCATGTAATTTATGCCCTCATATGAAAAAAATTACTCTTCCAAAAATTTTAGACTGTCTAGAAAATGAAACCAATGAAATTATAATAAACAACGAAACAATAGAAAAAGCTAGATTGTCTGTTGAAAGAATGGCCAAAGTTGGTCGATAAATTAAGTGTCAAAAATAAGTTTAAACAATAGCTTTATTAAAGGTGTTGTTAAGTTAGCTTTAAACGAAGATTTATATCCTTCTGGCGATATATCTTCTGCTCTTATTAAAAGTAAAAAAAATGTTTCACTAAAATTAATTTCTAATCAACATGCGGTTATTGGAGGTTTAAATTTTGCAAAACAAGCCTTTAGATTAATTGATAAAAAAATAAAATTTAAAATTAATAAAAAAGAAGGATCAGTTGTTAAAAAAGGCAATATTATTGCAACTATTATTGGAAATGCCCAAAAAATACTTATCGGAGAAAGAGTAGCATTAAATTTTATTAGTCATATTTCTGGTGTTGCTACCAAAACAAATAAATTTGTAAAACTAATTAAAGGAAAAAATTGCAAAATATGTTGCACAAGAAAAACTATACCAAATATGAGGGTAATTCAAAAATATGCTGTTAAATTAGGTGGCGGAACTAATCATCGATTTAATCTGAATGATGAATATTTAATTAAAGATAATCATATCGCAAGCTCTGACATTAAAACTCTAGTTAGTTTAGCTATTAGAAAGAGAAAAAGGAAAAAAATTACAGTTGAAATAGATAATTTAAATCAATTAAAAAAAATATTAGGTTTAAAATTTAATGTCGTTCTCTTTGATAATATGAACTTAAAGAATCTAAAAGCTGGAGTTAAAATTGCTAGAAAATATTATGTGACGGAAGCTTCGGGCAATATTAATTTAAAGAATGTAAAAAAAGTTGCTTCTACTGGTGTTAATAGAATTTCTATTGGCAGTATCACACATAGTGCTCCCGCTGTAGATTTAAAACTAGAAATGTAATTATTTTTTTAACTGCGCTTGTGCTGCTGCTAAACGAGCAACTGGTACCCTATAAGGAGAACAAGAAACATAGTTTAAACCTATTTTTGAGCAAAAATTAATACTTTTTGGATCTCCACCATGTTCACCGCAAATACCAAGTTTAATTTTTTTATTTTGTTTTTTTCCTTCTTTTGAGGCCATTTCAATAAGTTGGGCAACACTATCATCTATTGAAATAAATGGATCTATATCAAATATTTTATTTTCAATATAATTGTTAAGAAACTTACCACTATCATCTCTGCTAATTCCGAATGTGGTTTGTGTTAAATCGTTGGTTCCAAAACTAAAAAAATCAGCATGTTTTGCTATTTCTCCAGCTTTAATTGCCGCCCTAGGTAATTCAATCATTGTACCTATGAGATATTCAACTTTAATATTATTTTCTTCTTGAACTTTTTTAGCAACACGATTAACTAATTTTTTCATAATTCTTATTTCGGCCTCAGATGATACTAGCGGAATCATAACCTCAGGAATTATTGATTTATACTTGCTTTTTTTGCACTGAATTAAAGCCTCAAAAATTGCTTGACATTGCATTTCATATATTTCTGGAAATGAAATTCCTAATCTACATCCTCGATGACCCAGCATTGGATTATGTTCGTGCAATTCTCCAATTCTAGATTTGATTTCTTTTATGGGTAACCCTAAAGCCTTTGCAATATCATTAATTTCTTTT
>CACLNK010000037.1 GCA_902608305.1 uncultured Pelagibacteraceae bacterium
AGTATTAATGATGTCTACAAATAATATTTTAAGTCCTTCTAATGGAAAACCAATTATTGTTCCTAGTCAAGATATGATCTTAGGAATTTATTATCTTTCTCAACCACCGCTCCAAACCGAGAGAATTGAGGGGTATTTTGTAAATAATTCAGAAATAGAGCATGCATTAGAAACTGGACAAATAAAAGTTCATTCTAGAGTTATTTCAAGATTTGAAACAGTTGATGAAAATGGAAATACAAAATTTCAAAAATACACCAGTACAGCAGGGAGATTTTTACTTGCCGGCTTACTTCCAAAAAACAAAGACATTACTTTTTCACTCATTGATAGATCATTACCAAAAAAAGTTGTTTCAGAGATAATTGATATAGTTTTTAGATTCACAGGACAAAAAAATACAGTTATTTTTTGCGACATGTTAAAAGACTTAGGATTTAAGCATGCTTTTAATGCAGGAATATCATTCGGTAAAGATGACTTAATTATACCTGATAATAAAGAACAGTTAATTAACGAAACTAAAAAATTAATTTCTGATTACGAAAATCAATATGCAGAAGGATTAATTACCAGAGGTGAAAAATATAATAAAGTTGTTGATGCTTGGTCTAAGTGTACAGACAGAGTTGCTGGTGAAATGATGAAAAAAATTTCTGCTACCAAAGTTATTAATGATGAATTAAAAATTAATTCGGTGTTTATGATGGCAGATAGTGGAGCAAGAGGTTCTGCGGCTCAAATGAAACAATTAGCTGGAATGAGAGGTTTGATTGCTAAACCTTCGGGAGAAATTATTGAATCTCCAATTACATCGAATTTTAAAGAAGGTTTAACAGCACTTGAATATTTTAATTCAACACATGGTGCCAGAAAAGGATTAGCTGATACAGCTTTAAAAACAGCAAATTCAGGTTATTTAACTCGAAGATTATGTGATGTAGCTCAAGATTTAACAATTACAAAACAATCTTGTGAGAAACCGGGTTTTTTAAAACTTTCAGAAATTATAGAAGGTGGCAATGTAATTGTAAGTTTATCAGAAAGATGTTTAGGTAGAGTTACAGCATCTGACGTAAAAAATCCAGTTTCAGGTGAGATGGTTATAAAAAAAAATCAAATGATTGATGAGGCGGTTTGTGAAAAAATAGATTTGGCTGGGGTTAAAATTATAAATGTATATTCTGTTATTACATGTAGTTCTAAAGAAGGGGTTTGTGCAAGATGTTATGGTAGAGATCTTTCAAGAGGTAAAATGGTTCATATTGGTGAAGCAATAGGTATGATTTCAGCACAATCAATCGGTGAACCAGGAACTCAATTAACAATGAGAACTTTTCATGTTGGTGGAACTGCATCAATTAAACAAGAATCTCAAATAATAAGTAAAACTGATGGCATTTTAAAAATTATAAATACTAACTTATTAGAAGACTCTAAAAAAAATTTAGTTGTTATGGGAAGAAATACCCAATTATCAATCGAAGATAATAATGGTCTTCAAATAGCTTTGTACAAAATTCCATACGGTTCAAAATTATTTTTTCAAAATGGAGATAAAATTAAAAAAAATAATAAAATTTGTGAATGGGATCCATACACAACCCCAGTTATCGCTGAAAAAAGTGGTATAGCTGGTTATGTCGACTTAATTGATGGAATTTCATTAGCAGTTACAACAGATGATACAACGGGAATATCGTCTAAGTCTGTAGTAGATTGGAGATCACAATCAAAAAACACAGATTTAAAACCAAGAATTACTTTGCGAGATGAAAAAGGCAATGTGATTAAAAAAGCTGATGACAACGAAGCAAGATATTATTTAGTACCAGACTCTATTTTGTCAGTTAAAGATGGACAAAAAATTTTTGCTGGTGATGTGATAGCAAGACTACCCAAAGAAACATCCAAAACAAAAGATATAACTGGTGGTTTGCCTAGAGTAGCTGAACTATTTGAGGCAAGAAAAGCAAAGGATAGTGCAATAATTGCTGAAAATGATGGAAAAGTATTATTTGGAAAAGAAGTTAGAGGAAAACAGAGAGTTTCAATTCAATCTGAAGATGGAAATATTTCAAATTATTTAATTCCAAAAGGAAAACATATAAATTTCAATCAAGGTGAAGAAATTAAAAAAGGAGAATATTTACTAGATGGACAGCCTTTACCGCATGATATTTTAAGGATATTGGGCATAGAAGAATTGACTGAATATTTTGTTAATCAAGTACAAGAAGTTTATAGACTTCAAGGAGTTGTAATTAATGATAAACACATCGAAACAATTTTGAGGCAAATGTTGAAAAAAATTGAAATTAAGGAATCTGGAGAATCAAATTTATTACCAGGTGAAATCATTGATAGAATTAAATTTGAAAATCTTAATGAGAAATTAAAATCTGAAAACAAAAAGCCCGCTATAGGAGATAGAGTTTTAATGGGTATAACTAAGGCTTCTCTTCAAACTGAATCATTTATTTCGGCTGCTTCTTTTCAAGAAACAACAAGAGTACTTACCGATGCAGCAATAAAAGGTAAAATTGACACACTACAAGGTTTAAAAGAGAATGTAATTGTTGGTCGTTTAGTACCAGCAGGTACTGGAACAATTAAAAATAAGTGGAACAAAAAAGCATTATTTGATGATGAAAAATTCCTTTCCGATCAGGAACAAATTAAATTAACAGAAACACAAGCAAATACGTAAAAGAATCAAATAAATTTGAATGTTTTGATTTGACAAAGTTCAATTCTATAGTAATTTGGCGATATTTTTTGGTTGGAAAGTAGTGTCTAGCACACTAAACGCTGCCACAAATAACCTGTCAGTTATTTCTATCAAAAATAAATAAATAATTTTTAAAATATGCCAACTATAAACCAATTATTAAGAAAAAAAAGAGTTAAGCCTAAGTCTAGAGACAAAGTGCCAGCATTGGATAGATCTCCTCAAAAAAGAGGTGTCTGTATAAAAGTATATACAACAACCCCAAAAAAACCAAATTCAGCATTAAGAAAAGTTGCGCGTGTTAGACTTTCTAATGGACATGAAGTAACTTCTTATATTCCTGGTGAAGGCCACAACTTGCAAGAACACTCAGTTGTTTTAATAAGAGGTGGTAGAGTTAAAGATTTACCAGGTGTTCGTTATCATATTCTTAGAGGTAATTTAGACACACAAGGCGTGACATCAAGAAAACAACAACGTTCTAAATATGGTGCAAAAAAAGGTAAATAATGTCAAGAAAGAATAAAGCACCAAGAAAAATTCTCTTAGTAGATTCAAAATATAAATCAACAATAATTCCAAAGTTAATTAATTCTATTATGAATGATGGTAAAAAAACAATTGCTGAAAAAATTATTTATGACGCAATAGATAAAATTAAATCTAAATCCAAAGAAGAACCAATTAATATATTTAATGAAGCAATAAATAATTTAAGACCAACTGTCGAAGTGAGATCAAGAAGAGTTGGTGGAGCAACGTATCAAGTTCCTGTAGAAGTTAAATCAAAGAGATCTCAAGCATTAGCATTAAGATGGTTAGTTGAAGCTTCAAGAAAAAGAAAAGATAAACAAATGTCAGACAAAATTTTTAACGAAATTTATGATGCTTACCAAAATAAAGGTTCAGCAATTAAAAAAAAGGAAGATACTCACAAAATGGCAGAGTCAAACAAAGCTTTTGCTCACTTTAGATGGTAAAAAATTATGCCTAGAACACACACATTAGATAGATACAGAAATATTGGCATCATGGCTCACATTGATGCTGGTAAAACTACAACCACTGAAAGGATATTATATTATACAGGTAAGAGTCACAAGATTGGTGAAGTTCACGATGGAGCAGCAACAATGGACTGGATGGAACAAGAACAAGAGAGAGGTATAACCATTACATCTGCAGCAACAACTTGTTTTTGGAAAGATCATAGAATAAATATTATAGATACACCTGGTCATGTTGATTTTACAATTGAAGTTGAAAGATCACTAAAAGTATTAGATGGAGCTGTAGCTGTTTTTGATGGTGTCGCTGGCGTGGAACCTCAATCAGAAACTGTATGGAGACAAGCTGACAAATATAAAGTGCCAAGAGTTTGTTTTATCAATAAACTTGATAGAACAGGTGCAGATTTTTTTATGTGTGTTGATATGATTAGAGACAGATTAGGTTCAAAACCATTAGTTATGCAGATACCAGTTGGAATTGAAGCTTCATTACAAGGTGTTGTCGATTTAGTTAAAATGAAAGCAATTATTTGGAAAAATGAAGCTCTTGGGGCTGAATGGGACTATAAGGAAATACCAGAAGATTTAAAAGAAATATCAAAAAAATATAGAAAAGAATTAATAGAAACTGCAGTAGAGCAAGATGAAAAAATCATGGAAAGTTATCTTAATGGCGATGAAATTAAGGAAAAAGATTTAATTAGATGTATAAGAAAAGGATGTTTAAATTTTGATTTTGTTCCAGTATTAACTGGTTCTGCATTTAAAAATAAAGGTGTGCAACCACTTCTTGATGCTGTTGTTGATTATCTACCAAGTCCTATAGATATCGGTTCAATTAAAGGAACCAAACCTAACTCTACTGATGAAATAGAAAGAAAATTTGACGATAAAGAACCTTTTTCAGCTCTAGCATTTAAAGTAGCTACTGATCCTTTTGTAGGAACTTTAACTTTTATAAGAATATATTCAGGAACCTTAAAATCAGCTACCGGAATATATAATACTACTAGAGACAAAGAAGAAAGAGTTGGCAGAATGTTATTAATGCATGCTAATTCTAGAGAAGATGTTAAAGAGGCAAGCACAGGTGATATAGTAGCTTTAGCAGGTCTTAAATATACAATAACAGGACATACTCTATCCGTAGAAGATAATCCAATTGTTCTTGAACCCATGGATTTTCCAGATCCAGTTATTGAAATTGCTGTTGAACCTAAAACAAAAGCTGATCAAGAAAAAATGGGCGAAGCATTAGGAAGGTTAGCTAGGGAAGATCCTTCATTTAGAGTGACGACAGACGAAGAATCCGGACAAACTATTATTAAAGGTATGGGCGAACTTCATTTAGATATTATCGTTGATAGAATGAAAAGAGAATTTAAAGTTGAAGCAAATATAGGAGCACCTCAAGTAGCTTATAGAGAAACTATACAAAATTCAGTTGAATTTGATTATACACATAAAAAACAAAGTGGTGGAGCAGGCCAATTTGCTAGAGTAAAATTATCTATTGAGCCACTTCAACCCGGGAAAGGTCGAGAGATTGAAAGTAAAATTAAGGGTGGAGCAATACCAAAAGAATTCATCCCTGGCGTAGAGAAAGGTATTGAAACAATTTCAGATTCAGGAATTTTAGCTGGTTTTCCTATAATTGATTATAAAGTTACAATTCTTGATGGTTTACATCATGATGTTGATTCAAGCGTTTTAGCTTTTGAGTTAGCTTCAAGACAATGTTTTAAAGAAGCTTGTACAAGAGCAATTTTAAAATTATTAGAACCAGTAATGAGAGTTGAGGTAGTTACACCAGAAGATTATATGGGCGATGTAATAGGCGATTTAAATAGTAGAAGAGGTCAGGTTAGCACACAAGAAATGAGAGGTAATGCAACTGTAATTACAGCAATGGTTCCACTTGCAAACATGTTTGGATATATAAATAGTTTAAGATCAATGTCACAAGGAAGAGCGCAGTATTCAATGTTTTTTGATCATTATTCAAAAGTGCCGCAAAATGTTCAAGATGAAGTAACCAAGAAAACAGGTTAAGTATGGAAAAACAAAATATTAGAATTAAATTAAGAGCTTACGATAATAAAATATTAGACCAGTCTACTGAAGAAATTGTAAATACAGTAAAACGAACAGGCGCTAATATTAAAGGACCAATCCCACTACCAACAAAAATTGAAAAATATACCGTTTTAAGATCACCACATATTGACAAAAAAAGTAGGGAACAATTTGAAACTAGAACACACAAAAGATTAATTGACATTATTGAGCCAACACCACAAACCGTTGAAGCTTTGATGAAACTAGATTTAGCATCAGGGGTTGATGTAGAGATAAAAATATAAATATATGAGTGAAATAGGATTGATAGGAAAAAAAATTGGAATGACACGTGAATTTTATAAAACTGGTCAGTCTATTCCTGTAACTGTAATAAAATTTGAAAAAGTGAGAGTTATTCATGTTATAGAACAAGAAAAAAGAGGTTATAAAGCAGTACAAGTTGGATTTGGAAATATTAAAACTTCTAAAATTTTAAAACCTTTAAAAGGCTATTTTACAAAAAAAAACACTGAACCCAAAAAAAAATTAAAAGAATTTCGTGTAACAAATACAGAAAAATATAAAGAGGGAAATGAATTTGGTTTAGAAATTTTTAAAGATATTAAATTTGTTGATGTCAGATCAAAAACAATTGGTAAGGGATTTGCAGGTGTAATGAAAAGACACAATTTTAGTGGTTTAAGAGCTACACATGGAGTTTCTGTATCACATAGATCGCATGGCTCAACTGGACAAAGACAGGATCCAGGAAAAGTTTTTAAAGGAAAAAAAATGGCTGGACATATGGGTGATAAGTTAAGAACAATTCAAAACCTAGAAATTATAAAGTCTGATCTAGAAAATAATTTATTATATTTAAAAGGTTCAATTCCAGGTTCAAAAAACAGCGAGGTAATTGTTAAAAAAGCAGCAAAAAATATTAAAAAATTGACAATAAAAGAAAAAATTGAAGTTTTGGAAAATTTAAAAAAAACACCAGATAAGAAAAAAAAGAAATAATAAATGAAAATAGATAAAATAAACATTGATGGTAAAAAAAATTCTATAGAAGTTATAGATAAAATTTTTGCAGGTAAAATAAATAAAAAATTAGTTGCTAATATACTTTATAAAACCAATGCTAATTACAAAGGAAGAAAAGCTAAAACTAAACAAAAAAATGAAATAATAGGATCTACTTCAAAGATATACGCACAAAAAGGTACTGGTAATGCAAGACACGCTAGCAGAAAAGCTCCAATTTTTGTTGGAGGTGGTGTAGCACATGGCCCAAAAGGTCAGTCTAATTATAAAAAAAGAAAACTTAATAAGAATGAAAAAAAATTAGGCATAGTTTCTCTTATAAGTGAAAAAAACAAACGTAATGATTTAGTTGTCTTTAGTGATTTTATAAATGAAATTAAAAAAACAAAAGAAATGAATATATTTTTAAATAAATTTGCATCAACAAATGCATTGATAATCCTAGATAAGCTATCAAAAGATAAAATTTATAGATCAACAAAAAATATTCCCAATGTAAAAGTTACCGACATTAATCATTTTAGTGCTTTTGATATTGTTAAGTTTAAGAAAATAGTTTTTACAGAAAGTTCAATCAAGGAATTAGAAAAGAAATATTTATAAAATGAAAAAGATACACTTATACGATACTATTATATCTCCAATTGTTACTGAAAAATCAACCAATCTATCAGAACAAAATAAAATTGTTTTTAAGGTTTCAAATAAATTGAACAAAATAATTTTAAAAAAAAATATAGAAAAAATATTTAAGGTCAATGTTATTAAAGTGAATATTATAAATAAACAATCTAGAAAAAAAATTACAAGAGGAAAAAAGGTTAAAATCCAAGGCTATAAAAAAGCGATAATAACTTTAAAAAAAGGTCAAAGTATTGATCTAACTACCGGTATTTAAAACAATGTCTTTAAAAACTTTTAAACCATATACTAAATCGTCAAGAGGAACCGTCTTAGTTGAAAAAAATAATTTGTGGAAAGGTAAATCATTTAAACAACTTACAAGTCCTAAGCGTGCATCAAAAGGTAGAAATAATTATGGTAGAATTACATCAAGAAATACAGGTGGTGGACATAAACAAAAATATAGACAAGTTGATTTCTACAGAAAAAAATTCAATATAAATGCCAAAGTAGAACGTTTTGAATATGATCCAAATAGAACTTGCAACATAATGCTTGTTAAATTTGATGATGGTGAGAAATTTTATTATCTTGCGCCACAAAAAATTAATGTTGGAGATACTATTCAAAATGGATCAAAAAAAGAAATCAAAATCGGCAATTGTATGCCTTTGCAAGATATTCCAGTTGGAACAAATATTCACAATGTTGAAATACATCCTGGTGGTGGTGGTAAAATAGCTCGTTCAGCAGGTACTTCAGTTACGCTTACAGGTATAGATGGTAACTATTCTTTAATCAAAATGGTATCAGGAGAAGTAAGAAAAATAGATTCTAGATCATGTGCAACTATAGGTATTTTATCTAATCCTGACCAAAAAAATATTAAAATAGGCAAAGCAGGTAGGTCTAGATGGCTGGGAATAAGACCTCATACAAGAGGAGTTGTTATGAACCCAGTTGATCACCCTCATGGTGGAGGTGAAGGTAAAAGTGCTGGAGGAAGACACCCAGTATCACCCAAAGGTCAATCAGCAAAAGGGTTGAAGACTAGAGATAATAAAAGAACAGACAAATTTATAATTAGAAGAAGAAAAAGAAAAAAAGGTTAATTTATGGCTAGATCTGTATGGAAAGGTCCTTTTGTGGATGAAAGTTTAATTAAAAAGATTGAAAAAATTAAAAATCAACCTGTAAAAAAACCTATTAAAACCTGGTCTAGAAAATCGACAATTATTCCAGATTTTGTCGGTTTTAGCTTCTTAATTTACAACGGTAAAAAATTTATTCCACTTACAGTATCAGAAGATATGGTTGGACATAAGTTTGGTGAATTTTCACCCACAAGACAATTTTTTGGACATACTCCAGCTGATAAAAAAGCAAAAGAATCAGAAACACCAGTAGAAAAAAAATAAATTATGAGTAAAAAAAAAAACAAAAATGATAATAAAAAGAAAGATGTTAAATCAGTGAATAAAAACGTGAGATCTAGCACTCGTAAATTAAATCCAATCTTAAAAGCCATAGTAGGAAAAAAAGTTGATATTGCTTTAAGAAATCTTACGTTTTCAGAAAAAAGAATATCCCAAGATATTAAAAAAACTATTTCATCCGCAGTAGCAAACGCGGAAAATAATTTTCAATATGATATCGATAAATTAATTGTTAAGGAAGCTTATTGTGGAAAACAAATAGTAATGAAAAGATTTAGACCAAGAGCAAAAGGACGAGCTGCACCAATAAAAAAACCTTATTCTAATTTAACAATTATATTATCTGAAAATAAAATAATGGAGAAACATGGGACAAAAAGTTAATCCTGTAGGTTTGAGATTAGGCATCAATAGGGGGTGGGAATCTGTTTGGTATGCAAAAAAAAAGAATTTTGGAAATTATCTAATAGAAGATTACAAAATTAGAGAATACATTAAAAAAAATGTAGTCAATTCTGGTGTTTCTAAAGTAATGATAGAAAGAACCTCAAAAAAATGTTTTGTCACAATATATACATCAAGACCAGGATTTGTAATTGGAAAAAAAGGTAGTGATATAGAAAAAATTAAAAATAAGTTATCCAAATTAACTGAAAATGAAGTTGCGCTTAACATTAAGGAAGTAAAAAAACCTGAAACTAATAGTTATTTAGTTGCAGAAAATATAGCTCAACAATTAGTTAAAAGAATATCTTATAGAAGAGCAATGAAACGAGCTATGCAATCAGCTTTACGTCTTGGCGCAAAAGG
>CACLNK010000038.1 GCA_902608305.1 uncultured Pelagibacteraceae bacterium
ATTCACCATATTGATTTTTTAAATATTCATAAATTTCTGATTCTGTAGAGCCTTCTTCTAATTTTTTTATAATTACTAGTTTCATACTTATTGCAAAATCTGTTTGAGAATCATAGACAGATTGGCCTTGGCAAATAAGACATCTAATATTTTTTGATATTTTATTTACTAATTCAGTGTTTGTATTTTGAGCATGAACAATAAACGAAAAAAAACAAAATATAATTAGCGTTATAATCTTCAGATAGTTCATTTTAATAAAGATTTTATTTCTTTTAAAGATTGATCATTAAGGACTCCAACAAATTGTTTCAAAATTATTTGATTTTTATCAATAATATAAGTCACAGGTATTCCATAAGCGCCAAGAGCAATTGAAATAGTACCATCTTTATCAATAAGAATTTCCGAATACGGATTTCCAAGTTCATTAATAAATTTTTTTGCATTAATTAAATTATCTCTATAATTTAATCCAATAATTTCAATCGAAGGATTATCGCTTAATTGCATAAGAATATTATGTTCATCTCTGCATGGCACACACCATGAGGCCCAAATATTTAATAAATAAATTTTGTTTTCATTAAATAATACATCGGAATTAACCTGTTCATTATTTAATAATTTTTTTGCATTGAAAGATAAAAGTTTTTTACCAGAAATTATATCTGGCACATAAGTGTTAGATTTATTTAAAGCTTTAAACAAAACAAAAAAGCAAAAAACAACAAAAATTATTACACTTACTGAAATTTTTTTTTTTCTCATTTTATTTTTTTATAAAAAAAATTAACCAATCCCCCTGAGGCTAATATAATTGTAGATAACCAAATCCAAATCATAAATGGTTTTGTTTGATATCTAATATTATAAAAATCATTACCTTTAACTAAATTCATAACTAGAAATTTATCACTATAAAAACTTGTTTTAATATCAGCTTCACTTGTAATCATTATGGGCTGATTAAATATTCTTAATTCTGGTTTTAAATATATCTCCTTACCATTATCATCATAAATTCTGAAAGTTCCAACAATAGATATATAATTTTGTTTTTCAAAATTATTTATTTTCTCAAAATAAATACTTCCACGTTTAAAATCATATTTTTCTCCAACTTTAATATTTGTAATAATCTCACTTGAAAATATTCCATTTAAAATAATACTTAAAACTAATAAACTAAAACCAAAATGGGATATTTTTTGTGATAAATTTATTTGATTTTTTACAAAAAAATCCATTACTGTTATAAAAAATAAATATAATGCACTTCCAATTAGAACAGTTGAAAATAAGCCACTTAATCCTATTTCACGCAAAATTAAATAAGAAAGCAAAATAGATATAATAAATAATAAAATTAATCTTACATTTATAAAATTAAAATTATCTTTAATCCATTTTGTATTTGGACCAATAGTCATAAGAATTAAAAAGGGAATTAAAAAAGGAATTAACAACTTGGTGTAAAAAGGCGGACCTACAGAAATTTTTTCATCAGCAATGACTTCTAAAAATATTGGATAAACAGTTCCAACTAAAACAACCGAAAGAAAATACATCATAAAACAATTGTTTAGTAAAATTGAAGTTTCTTTACTGAATAAAAAATTTTTTTGTTGTTCTTTATTTGGTTTATATAAAACAAAAAAAATAAATAACGCAATTAAAATTAGCACAAATAAAAAAATTAAAATAAAAATTCCTCTTTTTGGATCATTTGCAAAAGTATGAACCGAATTCAATATTCCTGATCGAACTAAAAAAGTTCCACACATACTTAACGTAAAACTAGTAATAGATAATATTAAAGTCCATGAAGCCAACAATGATCTTTTTTCTAAAACTATTATCGAATGAATTAAAGCAGTTAAACATAACCACGGCATTAAAGAAATATTTTCAACTGGATCCCAAAACCAAAATCCTCCCCAACCCAGTTCATAGTAAGCCCAAATTGAGCCTAGCATAATTCCAATAGTTAAAAAAAACCAGGACACGATAACCCAATTTTTTAAATTTTTTGCCCATTTATTATTTACATAATTTTGAGTAATAGCTGCTAATGATGATGAAAAAATAATTGATGAACCAATATAACCTAAATATAAAATTGGAGGATGAATAGCTAATGCTGGATCTTGAAGAATTGGATTTAATCCAAGCCCCTCTGTAGGAATAGGAAATAAATAATTAAAAGGATTTGAAGTGATTAAAAGAAATAAAAAAAAACCTATAATAATAATTTGTTGAAACAATAAAGTAAAAATTCTATATTTTTTTGGCTCTTTTTTTGAAGTTAATAAAAATATAAAAATAAATAAAATTAAAATTAAAAGGCATAACAACAAACTTCCTTCATGATTTCCCCATGTTCCAGAAATTTTATAAAATAAAGGTTTTGTTGTATGAGAATGATTATAAACAGTTTCATTACTAAAATCAGAATTGATAAAAGAAATTACTAAACAAATAAAACTCAATAAAACTAAAAATAATTGAAGAAATACAACAGTTAAAATTTTTGGATTAATTACATTATTAACAATTTTTAAATCTCTATGAACAGTCGGAATTAAAATAACTGAAAAAATAAGAGCAAAAATTAAAGAATAATATCCTAATTGGCTAAATAACAATTTATTTACCCTCCAAAGCTTCTTTTACTTCTGGAGGCATATAATTTTCATCGTGTTTTGCTAAAATCTTATCAGCTATGAAAAAATTTCTATCTTTTAAAAAACCTTCAGCAACAACGCCTTTTCCTTCTTCAAATAAATTTGGAACTGATCCAGAATAACTAACATTAATTTCATTTTTAAAATCAGTTATTACAAAAGTAATCTTATCTGGATTTATCAAGATTGAATTATCTTTAACCATTCCGCCAACTCTAATTTTTTTATTATCTATTTCACTTAAATTTCTTATCTCAGTGGGAGATTGAAAATAAATTACATTTTCTTCCAAAGATTTTAATACTAAAAATATTGAAAGTATTGCCGAAACTAATAATAAAGATATGAGTAAGGCTCTTAATTTAACTTTTTTACCATACATGGTTGATGAAGTTAAATCTCAGAGCTTATTCTGTTTGCTAATATTTCTCTATTTGTCGATTGTGTTTTTGCTACTTTAATTTTTGCTTCATCTAATAAACCCAACTTAGCTGAAAATTTATTCTGTTCTTTTGCTAAATTGATTTTAATTAATGCATACAAAGTTGCAAAACTAATTAATGTAAATGAAAAAGCAGACCATACGTACAGACCATATCCTTTCATTAAAATTATTTCGTTTATCATAATCTATCTAATCCTTTATTTTTAATTTTTATCAATTCTGTATTATATTTCATTAAAAAAATTAACAATGAAAACAGTGAAAATGCCGCGGTCATTATTAGTAAAGGCACCAACATTGATGGGTGTATAGAAGTTTCTGACAAGATATTAACTGATGAATTTTGATGCAATGTTGACCACCAGTCGACTGAAAACTTTATAATAGGAACATTAATTACACCTACAATCGCAATAATAGATGTAATTTTTATAACTTGTTCTTTTTTATCATAAATTCTCCATGCTAAAATATACATAGAATAGAATAACGCTAAAATTAACATAGAAGTTATTCTTGCATCCCAAGCCCACCACGTTCCCCAGGTTGGTTTGCCCCAAATAGATCCGGTTACCAAAGCAATAACATTAAAAACAAAACCTGAAGGGGCTAAACTTTTTGCAATGAGTGAAAAATTTTTATTTTTAAAAATAAAACTACCTACTGAAAGTAATGCTATCAATGAAAAGATACCAAGAGAAATCCAAGCCGAGGGTACATGTACATACATTATTCTTACCGAATGACTTTGAATGTAATCTTCGGGTGATAAAAAAAGAGCCTCAACTAATCCTATAGATAGAACTATTATAAATATAAAAAATACATATTTTGGTGCTTTAGATGTTATTAAAAATATTTTATTTGGTTCTAAAAATTTAAACATACAAACAATATATATCGCAATTTTAAGATTTCTAATTTTTTTATGGTAATTTATCTGATCAAGGATGACGAGGGAGATAATTTAAGGGAAACGTTTGCACCCTTGATCAAATATAGTTTATTAATAACAAGACGATGTGTCTAAGTTTTGAACCAATTGTGTTAAAAAAATGACTAGATTAGTTTGATGGCTTAAAATAGCTTGAGCCTCTTCTTCCAGAAAATATTTCGTTTATCAAAGGATGTTTGATTGGTTCCTCGGAGTCATCAGCTAATAAATTCTGCTCTGATACATAAGCCTCATAAGTAATTTCATCATTTTCTGCTAAGAGATGATAAAATGGTTGATCTTTTTTTGGTCGCACATTTTTAGGAATAGATTGATACCATTCCTCGGAATTATTAAATTCAAAATCAACATCATAAATTACACCTCTAAAATCAAAGTGTTTATGTTTTACTATATCACCTATTGAAAATTTTGCTTTCTTAGAACTCATTCAATCTAAACTATGTATATTTAAAAAAAAAATCAATAAAAAAATATAAATGTTTTGTCTATCTGTTAGTATCTTTTGGTGAATAAATCTTTTATAAAATTCATTACTGATTTCGGACCATTATTAGTTTTTTTATTTTTTTATTATAATAGTGACAAAAATTTAAAAATTGCAATACCCCCATTTATAATTGCAACAATTATTGCTATAGCAATTGTCTGGTTTCTTGAAAAAAAAATACCAATGGTTCCGCTAATTGGTGGTATTTTAATTACTTTATTTGGTGGTTTAACAATTTATTTTGATAATCCTATATTTATTTATATTAAACCAACTATAATAAATATTTTATTTGGTTTAGCTTTACTATTCGGAAAATATTTTACAAAAGAACCAGTCTTAAAAAAAATTCTAGGTAAATCTATTATGCTTAGTGATGAAGGATGGAGCACATTAAATAAAAGATGGATAATTTTTTTCTTTGCTCTAGCTTTTATAAATGAGTTAGTTTGGAGAACACAATCTGAAGAATTTTGGGTTAATTTTAAAGTATGGGGAATATTACCAATTACTTTTATCTTTGCAGCTTTTCAAGTTTCAATAATCACTAAGTACAAAATTAATGAATAAAAATTTAAAATTAGTTGTAAATAATATTGATAAAAAATTAGAAAATAAATATTTTTTTGAAAAAGATGAGTTAAAAACTATTTTAGATTTATATGCTAAAATGGTTTCTGAAGGCTCATGGAAAGATTATGGTTTAAACATTTCAAGTAGACAGGTCGGTTTCAGTGTTTTTAAAAATGCGGCAGAAAATGCAATGTACAAAATTTGCAAAAATTTTAAACCTAATAACAAAAATTTAAAATATCTTATTACTGACTCAAAAGGTAAAATACTTAATAACTCTCACGACTTAGTGATCTTAATAAAAAATACAAACTGGAAAAAACTTTAAAAATTAATAATTATCTTCTTTGACCAAATAATCTTAGCAACATTATAAATAGATTTATAAAGTCTAAGTAAAGAGTTAACGCACCCATAACAGCTTTTTTACCCATTAACTCGCCTGTATCACTTGCTGAGTACATGTTTTTAATTTTCTGCGTGTCGTATGCAGTAAGACCTACAAAAATTAAAACACCTAAAATTGAAATAACAAAATACATCATTGTAGATTTCATAAATATATTTACTAATGATGCTATTATAATTCCAATTAGACCCATCATTAAAAATGAGCCAAGTTTTGTTAGATCTTTTTTGGTTGTATATCCATAAATACTCATTACTCCAAAAGTTGCTGAGGTTATAAAAAAGACTCTAGCAACACTTGCTCCAGTATAAATCAATAATATCCAAGATAACGATAATCCCATTAATCCTGCAAATACCCAAAATACAGTTTGTGCTTTTGCTGCACTCATATTTTTAATACCAAAACTCATATAAAAAACTATTCCAAGTGGGGCCAACATCACTATCCACTTTAACCCTGAAAAAAATAATGCATTACCAATACTTGTGAAACCAGCTATTGCTCCACTAGAATCCGTTACTACTGACATTTTAAATGAAATAAGTGCAATAATTCCCGTCAGTAATATTCCTGTTGCCATATAATTATAGACTTTAAGCATGTAGGCTCTTAAGCCTTCATCCATCACAACAGTCTCTTTTGTTGCTTCTTTTATTTTATTTAAAATATTTCCTTTATTGAATTCCATACATCTTAATATAATAGCCTTTTACTATTAATTCAAGATATCATAAAAAGCTATAAAAAATATTTAATATTTCATGAATTATAAAAAATTAGGAAATACAGATCTTGATGTCAGCACAATTTGCTTAGGAACTATGACTTGGGGTGAGCAAAATTCTCAAGAAGAAGGTTTTGAACAAATGGATTATGCACTGGAACAAGAAATTAATTTTTTTGACACTGCAGAGTTATACGCCGTACCACCAAAAAAAGAAACATATGGAAAAACTGAAGAAATAATTGGTAATTGGTTTCACGAAAGAAAAAGTAGAGAAAAAGTAATACTTGCAACAAAAATTTCTGGCAACGGACCTTCATGGATAAGGAATGGTGGTTTCCAATATAATGAAAAAAATATCACTGAAGCAATTGAAAAAAGTTTGGCTAGACTAAAGACTGATTACATCGATTTATATCAATTACATTGGCCTGAAAGAAAGGCTAATTATTTTGGAAAATTAGGATACCAGCATCAAAACAAAGAAGAAGAGTGGAATGATTTTGAAAAAATATTAATTGTTTTAAATAAGTTTGTTACACAAGGAAAAATTAGACATATAGGTTTATCTAATGAAACAGCTTGGGGATTAACAAAATTTCTAGAAATTTCAAAAATTAAAAATCTTCCAAGAATAGCTTCAATACAAAATCCTTATAATTTATTAAATAGAACTCATGAAGTTGGTCTTGCAGAAATTTCTGTTAGAGAAAAAAGTGGTCTACTTGCCTACTCACCGCTGGCTTCGGGGTATTTATCTGGAAAATACAGAAATGGTCAAATGCCAAAAAATTCAAGAATGGATTTATTTTTTGAGTTTTGGCCAAGATATAGAACACCTAATGCAGAAAAAGTCATAGATGAATATTTTAAGATTTCAGAAAAATATAATTTAAATTTGGCTCAAATGTCATTAAAGTTCTGTGAGATTCAACCATTTATAACAAGTGTAATTATTGGCGCTACTACAATGGAGCAGTTGAAAATAAATATAGAAAGTGTAAATGTAAATTTAAATGATGAAATTATTAAAGATATTAACAATATTCAAAAAATATACCCAAACCCATGTCCATGATTAGATACTTCATAATTTTAATTTTTTTTTTAACATTTTATAGTCAAGCTATTGCAGAGGAAGTTAAAAAAATTGGAAAATTTAAAGATTGGGAAACTATGGTTATTAAAAATAATTCAGAGCTAGTTTGTTTTGCCCAATCAAAACCAGTTTTGCAATCGCCAAAAAAGAACTCTAGAGAGGCAAGATTATTTGTAACGTTTAGACCTAATCAAAAAATTTCAGACGAAATAAGTATTACTGCTGGATATGAATTTAATAATAAAAATTCCATAACGGCTAAATCTGGAAAAAACAAATATAAATTTGATATTGCTCAAGAAAATTTTGCATGGATAACGGATAATAAACAAGAAAAGAAAATGATTAAAATTATGAAAAAAGGATCTAGAATTATGATTACTGGTTATAATCAAGAAGGTTCACAAACAATTGATCATTATTCATTATTAGGTTTTACAAAAGCTTATGGTGCTGCAAAAAAAAATTGTAGCTAAATTTAATGAAGTCAAAAAAAAAAATAGTTTTAGCCTATTCAGGTGGGTTAGACACTTCTATAATTTTAAAATGGTTGCAAAAAAATTACAATGCTGAAGTCATTGCATATACAGCAGATATTGGTCAAGAAATAGATAAAAAAAAAATTCTTAAAAATGCAAAAAAACTTGGAGTTACAAAGGTTGTCATTGAGAACCTAAAAGATGTTTTTGTAAAAGAATATGTCTACCCAATGATCAGAGGGCATGCCGTATATGAAGGTGTTTATTTATTAGGAACATCTATTGCAAGACCACTTATCGCAAAAAGACAAATTCATATTGCAAAAAAATATAAAGCTTATGCAGTTTCTCATGGCTCAACAGGCAAAGGTAATGATCAAATTAGATTTGAACTTGGATATCATTATTTTGCTCCAAAAATAAAAGTTATTGCCCCATGGAGAATTTGGAAATTAAATTCAAGAAAAGATTTAATTAAATATGCCAAAAAAAATAAAATACCAATACCTAAAGATAAAAAAGGTGCTTCACCATTTTCTGTTGATGATAATTTATTTCATACCTCAACTGAAGGAAAAGTTTTAGAAAATCCTAAAAATCAAGCACCCGAATTTATTTTTCAAAGAACAGCAGCACCAGAAAAAGCACCTAATAAAGTATCTTATGTAACTATAGAATTTAAAAATGGAGATCCAATAACAATCAATAGCAAAAAATTATCTCCATCAAATATTTTACAAAAATTAAATACTCTTGCGGGTAAAAATGGTATTGGCAGGGTTGATCTTGTTGAAAATAGATTTATTGGAATAAAATCTAGAGGCATTTATGAAACTCCTGGTGGAACTTTATTAATGACTGCTCATAGAGCAATTGAATCTGTTACTTTGGATAAAGAAACGATGCATAAAAAAGATGATATTATGCCTAAATACGCACAGCTAATTTACAATGGTTTTTGGTATTCAAAAGCAAGATTTAAACTACAAAAAATAGTTGATCTAAAAAAAAATAAAGTAAATGGATCTGTTAAACTTAAATTATATAAAGGCAATATGACAATTATTTCAAGACAAACTAAGAGTACCGCTTACTCAATGAAAAAGGTTTCATTTGAAGAAAACAAAACATTTAATAAATCAAACGTAGAAAGATTTATTAATTTTCATAAAAAGAAACTTAAGAATTAAGTTTTTTAAAACACTCAATAGTGTTTTTTAACAAACATGCAATAGTCATTGGACCCACTCCACCTGGTACAGGGGTTAAAGCTTTTGCAACTTTAGAAACTTCATCAAATGCAACATCACCAACAATTCCTTTATCAGTTTTATTAATACCAACATCAATGACAATTGCATCTTTTTTAACCCAGTCTCCTTTTACAAGCTCCGGCATACCAACCGCAGCAACAATAATATCAGCTTCTAAACATTCAGCTTTTAGATCTTTAGTTTTTGAATGGGTAATAGTTACCGTGCAATTTTCTTTAAGAAGCAATTGTGTCATAGGTTTTCCATTTAAATTCGATCTACCAACTATAACTGCTTTTTTCCCACTTAAATTTTTTTCAAATTTTTTAATTAG
>CACLNK010000039.1 GCA_902608305.1 uncultured Pelagibacteraceae bacterium
TTAAAGTCATAATAGAACTTGGGCATCCTGAACAACTACCTTGGAGCTGAACGGTAACAATGCCATTTTTAAATTCCTTAAATTTTATATCACCACCATCCTTTGCTACTGCAGGTCTAATTTTAGTATCTAAAATTTTTATTATTTGCTTTTCCACTTCAATTAAATTTTCTTCTGAAGAAGTTTCATTAATACCTTTATCAATTACAAATTTTTTTCCGGATTTATAAAATTCATTTATTAATGAAATAACAATATGTTTTATTTCTTCCCAGTTAATATTTTTATCTTTATTTACTGAAATAAAATCTACTCCTAAAAATACTCCTGTCACTCCATTAATGGAAAGAATATTTCTAACCAAATCATTATCTATATCCTCTTTTTTGGTCACCTCATATGATCCACTATTTGATACAGTTTGGCCCGGCAAAAACTTAAGTGAATTTGGGTTAGGTGTTATTTGAGTTTGAATAAACATAGTCTATATATAATTAGTAATAAAAAAAATTAAAGCAATTATTTATTATACTGCTAAAAACCAACTAAAGTTTTAATTTCATTAATTTTTTTCGTCGCTAGGTTGTTTGCTTTTTGGCTTCCTTTAGCAAGTATTTTGTCTAAATAATTTTCATCTTTTAACAAATCTTTAATTCTCTTTCCTATTGGATCAATTTTATCAACTAATAACTCTGATAATTTATCTTTAAAAATAGAAAAATTTTTACCTTGAAATTCATCTTTAACTTTATCGATACTTTGATTTGATAAGTTTGAATATATTCCTAATAAATTTTGCACCTCAGGTCTTTTCTTTAAATCATCATTTATTCCCGGCATTGGTAAAGTATCTGTTTTTGATTTTTTTATCTTATTTATAATTAAGTCTTTATCATCTGTCAGATTTATTCTACTTAAATCAGAAGGATCTGATTTGCTCATTTTTTTTAAACCATCTTTTAAACTCATTATTCTTGAAAATTGTTTTTGAATTAAGGGCTCAGGAACTTTTAAAAAATTAGGAGCGTTAAAATCATTATTAAATTTCTGAGCAATATCTCTGCATAATTCCAAGTGTTGTTTTTGATCTTCGCCGACTGGTACATGAGTTGCATCGTAAAGCAATATGTCCGCCGCCATTAACACAGGATATACATATAAACCAACACTTGCTTTCTCTTTGTCTTTACCTGCCTTTTCTTTAAATTGCGTCATTCTACTCAACCATCCCATTCTAGATACACAACCTAATATCCATGCTACCTCCGCATGAGCAGAAACTGTTGATTGATTAAATATAATACTATTTTCAGGATTAAGACCACTTGCAATAAAAGTTGCCGTAGTCTCTCTAATATTTCTTTTTAAAATTTTTGCATCTTGTTTTACTGTTATTGAATGAAGATCAACTACACAATAAATACACTGATTTTCTTTATCATTTTGCAATTCAACAAAATTTTTTATTGCACCTAAATAATTACCTAAATGAAGATTTCCTGTTGGTTGTACACCTGAAAAAATTTTTTTGCTCATAGCTATTTATAGTTTAATTTAATATCACTTAATTTAAAAGCTTTAGTAAAAATTGAAATAATTAAATAACTTATTAAAGTTATAAATATACTAAATAACAGATAAATAAATTTTAAATTTTCTGAATAACTCAATTTGTCACCTAATATATCCAATAAAAAATAAAAAATTAATCCCATTATTAGAGATGAAAAAAATATTCTTGGAAATCTATATACAAAAATTTTATTAAAAATAAAAAAATTTCTTCTTCTAGAAAAAATATATAAAGTAATTGCATTAAACCATGATGATATTGAAGTTGAGATGGGAATAATTATAAATCCTACCTTTTGGAATAATGCAACACTAATAACTATATTTAATACAACTGAAATTAATGAAATATAAAAAGGAGTTTTGGTATCATGTCTTGCAAAAAAGAAACTTGAAAATACTTTTATTAAAGCAAATGCTGGTAGCCCAAAAGCAAAATAAAATAATGCCAGTGCAGAATTTTGAACACTTGTTTCAGAAAAAGATCCATAACCAAATAAAGATGAAATAATTGGAGATGAAGCTATAAACAACGCAACTGTAGCTGGAATGCTTAAAAATAAACTTAATTCTAAAGCTTTATTTTGAATTAATTCAATTTCTAAATTATTTTTATTTTCAATTAACCTTGATAATTGTGGCAATATTACAGTTCCAATTGCAATTCCTGCTATGGCAAGATTTATTTGATAAACTCTGTCTGCATAATATAAATATGAAACTGCGCTTGCTTGAAATGAAGCAATAATGGTTCCTATTAAAATATTTATCTGAGTAACTCCTGATGAAAAAATACTTGGTAATAATTTTGAAAAAAAAATTTTAATTTTTTCATCAATCGAAAATTTTAATAAAAATTTTGGTGAGTAAAATTTTCTTACGTAATTATATAAAAATAAAAATTGGATTATTCCTGCAAAAGTCACAGCATATGCTAAATAATAAACAAGCCTATCGCCTAAAATATTTCCATAAAGTAAAACGGATATTAAAAAAATATTTAAAATAACTGGTGTCGCTGCAGCAACTGCAAATCGATTGTGAGAGTTTAATATAGCTGAAAAAAAAGATGATAAACTAACAAATAATAAAAATGGAAAAGTTATTCTGGTTAAATTAATTACTAAATCCATTTTAGCTTCATTTCCACTAAACCCAGGGGCGATAAGAAATACAAATAAAGGCATAAATATTTCAATAATTAAAATTAAAAAAAATAAACTTAAAATTAATAAACTAAATATGTTTGTTGCAAACTTTTCAGATGCGTCTTTTCCATTAGCAAGTTCAGAAGCATAACTTGGAACAAAAGCAGCATTAAATGCCCCTTCAGAAAATAGTCTTCTAAATGTATTGGGAATTCTAAAAGCAACAAAGAAAGCATCGGCTAATGGTCCCACTCCAAGAAATATTGCTATTAGTATATCTCTTACATAACCAAGTATTCTGCTTATTATTGTAAAAAAACTAAATGTGGTTGTTGACTTAATTAAGTTCATAAATCATATTGGTCTTATAATCGCTCTAATTGTATATCTAACTACCTTAAATGAAAAAAAACAAAAATAAAAAAGAAAATTTAAAAATATGTGTTCATATTCCACTATATCTTGATAACAGTAAAAAAAAACAAGTCAAAAATTTTAAAAAAGTCTGTAACTCTTTTTTAGAGTTCTCAAAAAAAGTAAATATTTTTGTTCATACCAACAGAGTTATAAAATTTAAAAATAAAAAAATAAAATATTTGGCTTATGACTTTAAAAATGATCACCCTTATTATTTGACTTGGTATTGTAGAAAATTAATGTTTAAACAAAAAAATAGCTATGATATTTTTGTTTATTGTGAAGATGATATATTTTTCTCTAAAAAAAATTTTACTTATTGGTTAAAAAATAAAGATTTATGTTTAAAAAATAATTTTAATCTAGGTTTCTTAAGAGTAGAAACAAAAAATAAAATTTTATATTCTTCAGATCAAATCACAAAATCAAACGAGTGGCTAGAATTAGAAAATAAAAAATTTATTGTCATAAAAAATCCTCATTGTTCATTTTGGATATATGACAAGAAGGAGTTTAATGATTTCACTAAAACTAAATATTTTCATTTAAAATGGAAGTTATTTTCAATTTCAGGAGTATTACTTATACGAGAAATGGCAACTTATGGTTGGCATGGCATTGATATTCGTGGAAAAGATATGGGGAGATACTTGGCAACTATTATTTCTCTAAAAAAAAATAAATTAGATAAAAATTCGTTTATTAAGCACCTCACAAACAATTATAGCAAAAACCCAGCGGGACTTTTTGGAACATTTAAAGTTAATCAAATAATCTCTAAAAACTTAATAAGGTTTACTCCACAAAGTTTTTTTGACAAACTTATAAAAAAAATAAAATATGAAATTTATTATTATTCAAGAATAAACTTGAAAACAATATTAAAAAAAATAAAAACAAATTAAATGAAAAAGAAAAAAATTGATCATTACACAGACAAAGAAGCCTTAGATTTTCATATTACTAATAAATCTGGAAAAATAGAAATCATTTCATCAAAACCAATGACAACTAAACGAGATCTGGCACTTGCTTATTCTCCAGGTGTAGCTGCACCTGTAAGAGAAATAGCAAAAAATCCAGATGCTGCCTATGATTATACTACTAAAGGAAACTTAGTTGCAGTAATAAGTAATGGATCAGCAATACTTGGGATGGGAAATTTAGGAGCATTAGCTTCTAAACCGGTTATGGAAGGTAAGGCTGTTTTGTTTAAACGTTTTGCGGATATAGACTCTATTGACCTTGAAATAGACTCTTCAAATCCTGATGAAATTGTAAAAAGTGTTAAAAATTTTTCTAAAAGCTTTGGTGGAATTAATTTAGAAGATATTGCTGCTCCAGATTGTTTTATAATAGAAGAAAAATTAAAAAAATTATTAGATATTCCTGTATTCCATGATGATCAACATGGTACAGCCATTATTACATCTGCGGCTCTTATTAATGCGCTTGATATATCAAAAAAAAATATAAAAAAAATAAAAGTTGTTATTAATGGAGCGGGCGCTTCTGCAATGGCTTGTGCGAATTTATTTGAAAAAAACGGTATACCAAAAAATAATATTACCATGCTTGATAGAAAAGGAGTTATACATAAAGGTAGAGATAATTTAAACAAATGGAAGTTTTCTCATGCAATCAAAACAAAAAATAGAACTCTAGATCAAGCAATAAAAGGTGCTGATGTTTTTTTAGGTTTGTCAGCTAAAGGGGTTCTCACAAAAAAAATGGTGAAAAGTATGACAAAGAATCCAATAATTTTTGCATGCGCAAACCCAGATCCTGAAATCACACCTGAAGAAGTTAGTGAAGTTAGAAATGACGCTATTGTTGCAACTGGAAGATCGGATTATCCAAATCAAGTAAATAATTTAATTGGTTTTCCTTATATATTTAGAGGTGCTCTAGATGTTAGAGCAAAAACTATTAACGAAGAAATGAAAGTTGCTGCAGTAAATGCTATTGCATCGCTTGCAAAAGAAGATGTACCTGATGAAGTTGCAGCTGCTATGGGAGGTGGTGAAAGACCTAAATATGGTAGAGAATATATAATTCCTTCAACTTTTGATCCAAGATTAATTAGCGTAATACCAATAGCTGTTGCTAAAGCAGCAATTAAAAGTGGAGTTGCTAGAAAAAAAATAAAAGATTTTGAAATATACAAAGAACAACTCAAACAAAGATTAGATCCTTCTGTTACAATTCTACAAGGTATTAACAATCAAATTAAAAAAACACAGAAAAAAGTTGTTTTTGCTGACGGAGAGGATGAAAATACTTTAAAGGCAGCTATTGCTTTTAAAAATAGTAATTTAGGAGTCCCAATATTAGTCGGAAAAAAAGAAAAAATAAAAGAAAGACTTAAAGAAATTGGATTAAGTGAAAATTTTAATATTGAAATTACAAATTCGACTGACAAAAATAAAAGAATTAAATATGTTAATTTTTTATTTAAAAAATTTCAAAGAGATCAAGGATTACTAGAAAGAGATTGTGACAGAATGGTAAGAAATGACAGAATAATTTGGTCATCTTGCATGGTTTCTTGTGGTGACGCTGATGCAATGGTAACTGGAAATACTAGACGCTATGCTTCATCTCTAGACAAAATTAAAAAAGTTATTGAACCGAGACCAGGAGAAATAATGTTTGGTTTAAATATGATTGTTAAAAAAGGAAAAACTGTATTTATTGGAGATACAAGTGTTCATGAGTATCCAAACTCTGAGCAACTATCAGAAATTGCTATATCAGCAGCGAGAGTGGTAAGATTGTTTGGTTTTAATCCTAAAGTTGCTTTTTTATCTCATTCAACATTTGGTCAACCTGTAACTAGTAGAACAAAGCATATAAGAGATGCTGTGGAAATATTAAAAGATAAAAAAGTCGATTTTCAATTTGATGGTGATATGCAACCTGATGTAGCCTTAAACGAAGAATACAAGGAGCTTTACCCTTTTTCAGGAATTGTAGGAAATGCAAATATATTAATTATGCCCGGACAACATAGCGCACAAATATCATATAAAATGATGAAAAGTTTAGGTGAGGCAAAAGTTATTGGGCCATTATTAATTGGATTAGGTCAAGCAGTTGAAATTGCACCATTAAGATCTTCCACATCAGATATATTAAATTTAGCTTCAGTAGCAGCTTACTCTGCTGGGGTAATAGATTACGGTAAAAAAAACTAATCCTTTTGAATTCTTAAATCTTCAACTAAAAAAATACTCGCAACAACATCCGCAACATCTAAAATCTGTTTTGCTTCATTAATAACTTCTTTTCTTTCATCGGTTGTTAAAGAAATACCATAAATAAAAATTTTCTTTTTATAGGTATCTATATTGTAATTAGATGCCTTAATTTTTTTATTAAAAATCAACGCAGTTCTTAACTGTGAAGTAATTAATAAATCTTTAGCAGATTGTTTAAAATTAAATTCTTCTTTAATTTTTATATCATTTTTAACAGATCTAACACCGGCAGTTTCCCAGGCTAACTTTGTTATTTGTAATTTTTCTTCAGGGTTATTTGTTTTACCTGTCAAAAAAATTCTTCCATCTAAAACCTTTGCATTTATAGATAATAAATATGATTTATCTCTAACAGCTAGACGGGTTAATATATTTTTTTGCATTATAGAATCATCTATTTGCGTTCCAATAGACCTTGGATCAAGTGCAATGCTTACTCCAGTTCCAAAAACTCCTTTAGAACCAGTTCCTATGCAGCCACTAAGTAGAAATATAATTACAATAAAATTAATAGTTTTAATTTTCATTTTTTTAAACTAAGACAAAATTTATAAATTTCTTTCTTCGATATTTCTTTATCTTTTGATATTAAATTTATTATATCTTTGATACTTAAAATCCTAATCATTTTTTTAATGTTTTTTTTATCTGATTCGTTTAATTTTTGCGAAACATTTTTTTTTATTTTTACTTCAGAAATTATAACTGTCAGTTCACCTTTGGGAATTTTTGAATATGGTACTAAATCTTCAACATTTGTTCTGGTATATTCTTCATAAAATTTTGATATTTCTCTACAAATTAAAATTTTTCTTCCAGAAAAAAAATTCCTAATTTCTTCAATTACTTTGTTAATTTTTTTTGGGGGAGCAAAAAAAACAATAGAACAATTAATTTTAGATAAATTACTTAAATCTTTTTTAATATCCTTTTTTTTTTGAGGAAAAAAACCATAAAAAAAATATTTTTCATCAAAACCACTTATTGATACTGCAGCAGTTACTGCAGATGGTCCAGGAATTGGATAAATATTAATTTTATTATTAACACATTCGTTAATGATAATTTTACCAGGATCAGAAATACAAGGAGTGCCTGCATCTGATATTAATGATACAATTTTTTTGGAATTTAAAATATCAATTATCTTATTAACATTTTTCTTTTCATTAAATTTATGATTAGAAATTAAATTTGATTTAATTTGATATTTATCTAATAGTTTTTTTGAAACTCTTGTATCTTCACAAAGTATATATTTTGATTGAGAAAGAATATCCAAAGCTCTTAAAGTAATATCTCTAAGATTACCGATAGGTGTAGAAACAATATACAAGCCAAAATTATATTTATTTTTTTTTATGTCTGATAGTGGAATCATTAAAATTTAA
>CACLNK010000040.1 GCA_902608305.1 uncultured Pelagibacteraceae bacterium
CTTTAGGTCTCATTTCACCAAATGTTAACTTTCTTTTAAAGGGGATAAATATAGGATCGTAGCCAAATCCATTTTGTCCTCTTTTTTTTGGAGAAATAAAACCTTCTATTTTTCCCATTGAGCTAATAATTTTCCCGTCGGGCCAGTAAATTGATAATACACTAATAAATCGAGCTACAACTTTTTTATTTTTCCAATTTTTATTTTTCTTATTTAGCTCCTTAAACACTTTATTCATTGCTAGGTTAAAGTTATATTTAGGCCCTCCCCATCTTGAAGAGAAGATTCCTGGTTTTTTATTTAAAATATCAATCTCTAAGCCTGAATCATCTGCTATACAAATCATCTTTGATTTTTTTGAAAAATATTTAGCTTTAATTATAGAATTTTCTTTAAATGATTTTCCATTTTCTCTTGGACTCTTAAATTTTTGGCTTTTAGGTGAATAAATTGTTAAATTCTTAGGTAATAAATCTCTTATTTCCTTTAATTTTCCAAGGTTATTAGTTCCTATAATTATTTTTGTAATTTTTTTCCTTTTCATCTAGCAATTATCAAATTTCTTACCATATAAGACAACATGGAAAAAGAACAAACCGCTAAAACTGAAGAAAAAATAAATAATAAGACCGAAGGTTCTGAAAAATCAAAAAATAATCCAAAAGAAAAAGAGATAGAAGTTACACCTGAGGATAAAATTAAAGAACTTGAAGATAAGTTAACTAGAACCTTTGCAGAAATGGAAAATCAACGAAGAAGATTTGAAAAAGAAAAAGATGATGCCTTTGAGTATGGAGGTTTTTCATTCGCAAGAGAATCTCTTAATTTAATCGATAATTTTGATCGAGCTAAGCAATCATTAGAAAATGATGAAAAAATAAAAGATACTGATGCATTAAAAAAAACATTAAATCATCTTGATATAATTAAAAAAGATTTAATTTCTATTTTTAAAAAAAATAATATTGAAGAAATATTGTCTGTTGATAAAAAACTTGATCCAAATTTTCATCAGGCGATGATGGAAATAGAGGATGACAATAAGGAACCTGGAACTATAGTTCAAGAAATTCAAAAGGGTTTTAAAATGAAAAATAGATTACTTCGCCCTGCACTAGTTGCGGTTTCCAAAAAAACTGAAAAAAAACAAGAAAAAAGTGAAGAAAAGGCTAAGAAATAATGTTTAAAGGAACTTGCACATTAAAAATTAACACTTATATGAGCCTAAGGAATTATTTATGAGTAAAGTAATAGGAATAGATTTAGGAACAACAAATTCATGTGTATCAATTATGGAAGGTACACAACCAAAAGTGTTAGAAAATGCTGAGGGAGCAAGAACCACTCCTTCTGTTGTGGCATTTACTGATACTGATGAAAAACTTGTTGGACAACCTGCAAAAAGACAAGCTGTAACAAATCCTGAAAATACTATTTTTGCCGTTAAAAGATTAATTGGAAGAAACTTCGAAGATCCTACAGTAAAGAAAGATATTGAATCAGCGCCCTTTAAAATAGTTAATTCAGAAAAGGGAGATGCTTGGATAGAATCAAAAGGACAAAAATATTCTCCTTCACAAATCTCTGCTTTTATTCTTCAAAAAATGAAAGAGACTGCAGAAAAATATTTAGGTCAAGAAGTAACAAAGGCAGTAATTACTGTACCAGCTTATTTTAATGATGCACAAAGACAAGCGACAAAAGACGCTGGAAAAATTGCAGGTTTAGAAGTTTTAAGAATTATTAATGAACCTACAGCAGCCTCTTTAGCCTACGGTTTAGATAAAAAAGCTAACAAAAAAATTGCGGTTTATGATTTAGGAGGTGGAACATTTGATGTTTCAATTTTAGAATTGGGTGATGGTGTATTTGAGGTTAAATCTACAAATGGAGATACTTTTTTAGGTGGTGAGGATTTTGATAACACAATTGTCAATTATTTAGTTACTGAATTTAAAAAAGAAAACGGAATTGATTTAAAAACTGATAAACTAGCTTTACAAAGACTTAAGGAAGCAGCTGAAAAAGCTAAAATAGAATTATCTTCTGCTGAACAAACTGAAGTTAATTTACCTTTTATAACTGCTGACAAAACTGGTCCAAAACATATTGCTCTTAAAATGACTAGAGCTAAATTAGAAGCTTTAGTGGAAGATCTAATAGGTAAAACTATTCCACCGTGCAAAACTGCTTTGAAAGATGCCGGATTATCTGCAAGTGATATTAGTGAGATAGTGTTAGTTGGTGGTATGACTAGAATGCCTAAAGTTATTGAGCAGGTTAAAAATTTTTTTGGGAAAGAACCTAATAAAAGCGTTAACCCCGATGAAGTAGTTGCTATGGGTGCTGCTATTCAAGCAGGCGTATTACAAGGAGATGTAAAAGATGTACTTCTTCTTGATGTAACTCCTCTATCATTAGGAATTGAAACTTTAGGTGGAGTTTCAACTAAATTAATTGATAAAAATACAACAATTCCAACTAAGAAAAGTCAAGTTTTCTCAACAGCTGAAGATAATCAATCAGCTGTTACTATTAGAGTCGCACAAGGTGAGAGAGAGATGGCTTCTGACAATAAAATACTCGGAAACTTTAATCTTGAAGGTATAGCTCCAGCCCCAAGGGGAGTTCCTCAGATTGAAGTAACATTTGATATAGATGCAAATGGCATAGTTAATGTTTCTGCAAAAGATAAAGGTACAGGTAAGGAACAAAAAATTACAATTCAGGCTTCCGGAGGATTAAGCGAAGAAGAAATTAATAAAATGGTTAAGGAAGCAGAAGCAAATAAAGAAGAAGATAAGAAAAAAAGAGATTCTGTTGATGCCAGAAACCAAGCTGATACTCTTTTGCATACAACTGAAAAAAATCTTAAAGAACATGGAACTAAAGTTGCTGACGCTGATAAAAAAGCAATAGAAACTTCTTCTGCTAACTTAAGAAATGCTCTTAAAGGGACTGATATTGAAGAAATTAAGAAAAAAACTCAAGATTTAGTTCAGTCTTCCATGAAATTAGGTGAAGCTGTTTACAAATCACAACAAAATACAAAACCTAATGATGCTACTAAAACTAATGATAAAAAAGATAAAGGAAAAAAAGACGATAATGTTGTTGATGCAGATTTTGAAGAAGTAAAAGAAGAAAATAAAGAAAAAAGCGCCTAAGACTAACAACTATTTGTCTATATATTAGTTATGGCAAAAAGAGATTATTATGATGTCTTGGATGTTAAGAAAAGTTCTACCTCCGAACAAATAAAAGCTGCTTATAGAAAACAAGCGCTTAAATATCATCCTGATAAAAATAAAGGAGATAAAGCTTCAGAAGAAAAATTTAAGGAAGCTAGTGAAGCATATCACGTGCTTTCAGACAAAGGGAGAAAACAAAATTACGATAATTTTGGTCATGCTGCATTTGAAAATGGAGCTGGCGGCAGAGGAGGTTTTGGAAATTTTGATTTTTCAAATTCATTTTCTGATATCTTCGAAGATTTTTTTAGTGATTTTGGTGGAGGAAGTGGAAGAAGAAGTAGAAAAACTAATTTTAGAGGCTCAGACTTAAGATACGATTTATCAATAACACTAGAAGAAGCTTATACTGGCAAGAAACAAGATATTAAGTTTTCTACTTCTGAAAAATGTAATACCTGCAAAGGAAGTGGCTCTAAACCTGGGCATGATTCTGGTTCATGTTCAATGTGTGGTGGTCATGGTCAAGTTAGATCTAATCAAGGTTTCTTTACTGTTCAACAAACATGTCCACAATGTTCAGGTACAGGAGAAGAAATTACAAATCCTTGTAATGATTGTAGTGGACAAGGAAAAAAACAGGCCTCAAAAAGATTATCTGTAACAATTCCAAAAGGTGTTGATGATGGTACAAGAATTAGATTAGCTGGGAAAGGGGAGGCCGGTACCAAAGGTGCAGGTAATGGAGATTTATATTTGTTTATAAATGTTTATTCTCACGATTTATTTAAAAGATCAGATGAAAATTTATTTTTTGAGTATCCAATATCTATTGCTGACGCAGCTTTGGGTACTTTTTTGGAAATACCTACAATTGATGGTGTAAAGGCTAAAATAAAAATACCTGCTGGAACGCAAAGTGGAAAACAATTTAGGCTTAAAGGTAAAGGTATGCCATATATGAGAGGAAGTGGAAATGGTGACCTTTATGTTGAAGTAAATACGGAAGTTCCCGTATCATTAAATAGAGAACAAAAAGAATTACTTGAAAAATTCAGAAAAATCGAAAACGAAAAATCAAATCCAAGTATTAAAAAATTTTTTCAAAAAGCTAAAAGTTTTTGGAAAAATTAAATGAACTGGGACCAAATAATCCCGGCTGTTTCCTTAATCGCTGTATTAATATTAGTTCTTCCGGCTTTCTTGAAGACTAATTCAAGATTAAAGCAGTTTTTAACTAATTTATCTATTTGGGCTATAATTGTTATATTTGTTATGATAGTTTTAAATTTTATCATTTAAATGAAAAAAATTAATTTAGCTATTACTGGATGTATGGGAAGAATGGGTCAACAACTCATTAAATCTTCTAAATCTAATAAAAACTTTAAGTTAGTTGCCCTCACAGAAAATAGAGTAATTAATAAAAAAATTAGTGGAATTAAGCCTGATTTGAATAGTGAAAATGCATTCAAAGAAACAAATGTAATAATAGATTTTACTATCCCAAAATGCACCCTAGAAGTGCTCAAAATTGCATCCAAACTAAAAAAAAGAGTGGTTATTGGAACAACTGGTTTTTCTAAAAAAGAAGAAAATTTAATAAAAAAATATTCTAGAAAAATACCAATTCTTAAAGCTGGCAATATGAGCCTTGGAATAAACTTACTTATGTATTTAACTGAAATTGCTTCTAAATCCCTTGGAAATAATTTTTTAAGTAAAGTTTTTGAAGTGCATCATAAACATAAAAAAGATTATCCATCAGGTACGGCCCTAATGCTTGGAAAGGGTATCGCAGTAGGGAAAAATAAATTTTTTTATAAATTATTGGGAAAAAAATTTTTAAATAAAAAGACTTTTCCTTACAGTAAAAAAATTAATTTCAATTCAATTAGAAAAGGTGAAATTGTGGGAAATCATAAAGTTCTCTTCTCAAGCGGAAAAGAAACCATTACCTTAGAGCATGAAGCATTTGATAGAGCTCTTTATTCGGAAGGTGCATTTACTGCCGCTAAATGGTTGATAAGCAAAAAACCTGGCCTTTACTCAATGAGAAATGTGCTTAATTTTAAATGAAATCTGGAGAAATAAATTCTCTTTTTAAGAATTTACGCAAAGTTATAAAAAATCCTAAAAGCGATCTTAAATACAAAAATAAATTTACTCTTTTAATATCGGTTGTTCTTTCTGCTCAGTGTACAGATGTTAATGTTAATAATGTCACTAAAAATATTTATCCAAAATACAATAAGCCTGAGCATTTTGTTAAATTAGGCAGAAAAAAGATAGAAAAATTAATTAAAAGTATAGGTCTTTTTAGAAACAAAGCTAAAAGTGTATATTTATTATCAAAGCAATTAATCAAAAAACATAACGGAAAAGTTCCTAACAATTTTGAAGATTTACATGCTTTGCCTGGAGTTGGAAGAAAAACTGCAAGTGTAGTATTAAATGAAGGTTTTGGATTGCCTACAATTGCTGTGGATACACATGTATTCAGGGTTAGTAATAGAACGGGTTTAGCTTATGGAAAAAATCCTGATGAAGTTCAAAAAAGATTATATGAAGTAGTTCCTAAAAAATACTTAAAAAAAGCGGGCCATATTATATTGCTTCATGGAAGATATACTTGCAAAGCTAGAACACCTTCATGTAAGAAATGCGTAATAATCAAATATTGTAAATACAATCAAAAGGAATTGAGATGAAAGTATTAGGAATTGGAAATGCCATTGTCGATGTAATTTGTAAAATAGAAGATAGTTTTTTAACAGAAAACAATCTTACTAAAAGTACTATGAAACTTGTTGATGAAACAGAGTTTAAAAAACTCTTATTAAATTTAAAAATTAAAGAAACAATAGCAGGAGGGTCTGTTGCAAATTCTATTGTTGGCTTATCACAATTAGGAAATCCAGTTTCTTTCATTGGAAAAATTAATGATGATGAATTAGGCAATAAATATGAAAAAAGTTTAACAAATGAAAAGGTAAAATATTGTTATAAAAAAAAAAAAGAAACAATACCAACAGGAACCTGTTTAATTTTAATTACTCCAGATTCTGAAAGAACAATGTGCACCTTTTTAGGTATTGCAGGAAAAGTAAGTGCTAATGATATTGACGAAAATGCTGTTAAAAATAGTGAATTAGTTTTTTTAGAAGGTTATTTATGGGATGAAGGCGAACCAAAGACTGCTTTTAATAAAGCAATTAGCCTTTCAAAAAAAACAGCAATGACTTTGTCAGACAAATTTTGTGTTGAAAGACATAAAAAAAGCTTTCTAGATTTATTAATCAACAAATTAGATATTACTTTTGCTAACGAACAAGAAATCCTGTCTTTAATTGATGCAAAAAATTTTGATGAAGTAATTTCATTTGCAAAGCAACTTAGAAAATTAATTATTATTACTCGTTCAGATAAAGGAAGTATTGCAATCCAAAGCAATTATATATTTGAGTGTAATAGTCAAAAAAATTTAAAAATTGTTGATCTAACAGGTGCAGGGGATCTTTTTGCCTCAGGCTTCTTACATGGCTATATCAACAATCTAACTGTTAACGAAAGTCTTAAAAAAGGAACCGAAATGGCATCAAAAATTATTCAAAAAATTGGTGCCCGATTAAATTAGTTTTTTTTTCTTTTAAAACTACCTTTTCCTTTTTTGGGTTTAACTATTTTAGATCGATATTTTGGAGATCTTAAATTTTTAGCAATAAAATTTTTTTTT
>CACLNK010000041.1 GCA_902608305.1 uncultured Pelagibacteraceae bacterium
ACAAATTTTCTATCATAATCAAATCCTTTTAATTTTATTCCTAGTCTTTTATTAATGTTTTCAGAATCTTTTAATAAAGTTGATAATCTTCCCCAACTTCTTAAAACTTTAGCTTTAGTATAAAAATTTTTGTTATTTGTAACAAGCATGCCTCCATTTCCGGCACAACTAATTACATGAGAACCATAAAAGCTTGTAATTGATATGTCACTATATGCACCCGTTGGTTTTTTTTTAATTTTTGCACCTAAGGTATCTGCAGAATCTTCAATGACCAATAAATTATTTTTTTTTGCTATTTGCTTTAATTTTTTCCAGTCGGGAATGTTGCCAATTAAATTAGGAATTAATATTCCTTTTGTTTTTTTGAAATTTTTTTTTCAATAATATTTGTGTCCACTTGTAAAGTTTTTATGTTTATATCTACTAAAACTGGAACTAAGTTATTAAGTAATATTGAAGAAACAGTAGTCCCAAAATTTAAACAGGGAGTAATAATTTCGCTACCTTTTTTAAAATTCATAGCTTTTAGTGCCAATATTAAAGCTGAAGAACCAGAGTTAACCATAAGTCCATATTTTTTACCAAATAACTTTGAAATTTTTTTTTCAAATATATCTACTGATTTACCCATTTGGGTGGATTTTTTTAGAGTTTTTGAAACAGCTTTTATTTCTTCATTGTTGTATACATTTTTTCCGTAAGAAATATTTTTTTTCATTTTCAAAATTATTTAGATTATTAGTAGTTTTTTCATTAAGAAATTTTAATACAAATATTTGATTATTGTAATTTTATCAACATTAAATAAAGTACAATACGTATCAAAAATTATTGCATTAACATTTTTCATAAATTAACTTAATAAATATGAATAATATTAGATTATTTTTTTCAGAAAGCTTATTGCTTAATTTAACTGCTAAACTTGATCAACCACAGTCTCATTATGTTAATAAAGTGATGAGAGTTAAAGTTAATGAAACTTTTTCATTATTTAATAGTAGTGGGGAATGGGAGGCAAAAGTTAAAGAAATTACCAAAGGAATAGTTGAATTTATTGTTACTAAACAATTAAAACATAAAGAAAATTCAAAAGAGATTTGGCTAGCTTTTTCACCAATTAAATCAAATTATTTTAATTTTATGATACAAAAAGCAACAGAACTAGGTGTAACTAAATTTTTACCTATTATTTTTGATAGAACTATCGTTAGAAAAATTAATAGAGACAGATTGCAAAAAATAATTATTGAGGCGACCGAACAATCAAATCGAATTAATGTTCCTTCAATAGAAAAACATCAAAATTTAAAAAAATTTTTAAGCGAAAATAAAGACAAAATAGATTTAATATTTACAGATTTAAACTCTCAAAATAAAAAACTAGGTATAAAAGAATTATCAAATAAGCCTATATGCATCATTATTGGTCCAGAAGGCGACTTTTCAGAATCTGAAAGGAAAGAAATTTTCTCTTTTGAAGGTGTTACACCAATTAAAATTAATGAAAATATTTTAAGAGCAGAAACAGCAGCAATTTCTGCAATATCCATAGTTAATTATTTTTTAAATTTATAAATATTTTTTAATTATTTTAATTGACCTTTTAAGGTCATCTTTATGAGTGATACGATCCACATATTTTCCATTTTTGAGTAATATAATTGGAGAGCTATGATTAACAGTATATTCTCCATTTTCTGAAAATATTTTTTGACTAGCTATACCCCATGATTGTGAAAGCTTGAATATTTTTTCTGGTTTTCCAGTAATACCTGTAAATTTACCTTCAAAGGAATTTAAATAATCTTTCATTACTTCAGGAGAGTCTCTTTCCGGATCAATGCTAATGAAAAAGACTTTTAACGATTTATTTTCTTTTTTTAATCTTTCTAAAATAATGCTTAATTTGTTTAAAGTCATAGGACATACATCTGGGCAGTGAGTAAACCCAAAAAATAAAGCTGTGGCAGGTTCTTGAAAAGATTTTTCGGTTATTAGATTGTTATTTACATCATTTAATGAAAATTCTGATCCTTTTATTGATGCGACATAATCTTCTTTTTTATCTTGTATTGATAATATAATAGGCAGCATTATAAATAAAAAAATCCCAAAGCATCCAGCCAATATTATTATAGACGTCTTTAATTTCATAATTAAATGTTTATATTCTTATTATATAATTTATGTCAAACTTTATTAAGAAACTTTTTGGCACATTGGCTGAAAAGCCTTGGGAAAAAGAACAAGCAGTTATTGATACTAATCACCCAGGTAAGACTTTTAATTTATCACTACAGACTTCAGCGGTTATAATTATTTTCGGCATAAGTACAGTATTGTTTAGTCTAATTCTTACTGGTTATCTTTATACAATGCCCCAGGAACAAAATACAAAATTTTTATTTAAACCAAACTTGTTATGGGTAAATACAATTGTTTTATTTTTTGTAACTTATTTTTTCAGTAAAATTACAAAAGATTTAAAAAAAAATGACATAACCAAAATTAAAAAAAATTTAATTTTAGTTGGAGGATTAAGTTATCTATTTTTATTTGGTCAAATTTTTTTTTGGTATCAATTAATGCAAGATGAAAAATTTGTTACTACAAATACTTATTTTTCTTCATTCTATATTTTCACTGCGTTACATGGCTTACATCTTTTAGGAGGTTTATTTTTTTGGGGAAAAGTTTGCTCAAAAACTCTTAAATTAGAACAGAAAGAAATTATAAGCCAAAAGAAAAGCATATCAGCACTATCTTTATACTGGACTTTTTTATTAATTGTATGGTTGGTTTTTTTCTTAACTATTTATGTATTCAACGATACAGTTATTGCATGGTGCAAAGCTCTCCTTACATAAACAAAACTAAAATGGTTCCAACAACTGCAATTACAATTAGTAGTATATTTACGGATTTTAAATATTTTTTAATTTCTGGTTTTTTCTCACCTTTTGAAAAAAAATCCTGCTCCAAAAGATATAACAAAATAGAAAAGTAAGACCATAATTAGTATGGCTACTAAAATTCCAAATTTATCTAGCATATTTTCTTAAATATACATGCTTATTTGAGGTTTTTTAAAGACATTTTGTCCCTAGATTATATACATATTTCTTTTATAAGTTTTCTTTATGCATGTTGGATTTATCTTTTTGGCAGTAATAGTTGGATCAATATTGTTCCATATTTTTACTCCATGGTATTGGACAGACATAGCTTCAAATTGGGGATCTATGGATGATACTATTACTTTAACATTTTGGATTGGAGGAGGCGTTTTTGTAGCAGTCTGTCTTTTCATGGTCTACTGTGTATTTAAATTTTCATACAAAGAAGGACGTAAGGCAGAATATAAACCAGAAGATAAAAAATTAGAAAAAATACTTACTATAGCAACAACTTTAGGAGTGGCAGCACTTTTAGCCCCAGGACTTATTGTTTGGAACCAATTTATTAACGTTCCAAAAAATGCAATACATGTTGATGTTATGGCGTGGCAATGGGGATGGCAATATAGATTACCTGGCGATGATGGAAAATTAGGTAGTACGAAAGTAGCAAATATTAATGACAATAATCCTTTTGGAATTATTTTAGAAGATCCAAATGGGAAAGATGATGTTTTAATACAAAGTGATGTATTGCACTTAAAAAATAATAGACCTGTAAAAATTTTATTAAGATCAGTTGATGTGCTTCACAACTGGTACGTACCTCAATTTAGAGCAAAAATGGACGCTGTTCCAGGAGTAGTAACTTATTATTGGTTTGAACCAAATAAAGTTGGAGAATATGAAGTTTTGTGTGCTGAATATTGTGGAGTTGGACATTATGGTATGAGAGGAAGAGTTTTTGTAAAAAGTGAACCAGATTATGAAAACTGGCTCCAAGAACAGGAAACTTTTTCAGATTTAGTTGCGAAACAAGAAGAAATAGAATTTAGTAAAACAAAATTGGCAAAAAAATAATTTAAATGATTAAAAAAAATATATAAAATAGGGAATGTATGGCAGAAGATTTTAACGATAATAAAACAATTCAAGCACAATCTTCAGAAACTATTTCTGGTGGAGGTGCAGGAGTTACACCCGACAAAGATTATGTAAGACCCGCAGAAGTAGCTGATCAGGATTTATATCATGGGCATAGTTTTATTACTAAATGGGTTTTTTGCCAGGATGCTAAAGTTATCGGGGTACAATATTTTCTTTTAGCGACATTTACAGGCATAATTGGTCTTATTCTTTCTTGGTTAATGCGATTACAATTAGGTTTTCCAGGAGCAGCTGGCTTCATGACAGCAGAACATTATTATCAGTTCGTTACTATGCATGGAATGATAATGGTAGTTTACTTTTTAACTGCACTCTTTCTCGGTGGGTTTGGTAATTATTTAATTCCATTAATGGTAGGTGCAAGAGATATGGTTTTCCCTTATGTTAACATGGTAAGTTTTTGGATGTTTTTTGTTGCAGTTGGAGTTTTGTTGGCAAGCTTTTTTGTACCAGGCGGACCAACAGGATCAGGTTGGACACTTTATCCTCCTCAGGCAATTTTAGAAGGAACTCCAGGATCAGGTATGGGAATAATTTTAATGTGCGTATCTTTAATTTTATTTGTAGCCGGATTTACTATGGGCGGATTAAATTACTTAATCACTGTTTTACAAGCTCGTACTAGAGGAATGACATTAATGAGGATGCCTTTAACAGTTTGGGGTATTTTTACAGCAACTGTTTTAGCAATGTTAGCTTTTCCAGCACTATTAGTAAGTGCAATTATGATGAGTTTAGACAGAATACTTGGAACAAGTTTCTTTATGCCAACAATTTTAAAAGCTGGAGAAATGTTAGAATATGGAGGTGGAAGTCCTATTCTTTTTCAACATTTGTTCTGGTTTTTTGGACATCCTGAAGTTTATATTGTTGCATTACCAGCATTTGGAATAATTTCAGATTTAATTTCTGTTCATTCTAGAAAAAACATATTTGGTTATAGAATGATGGTTTGGGCAATCGTTGTTATAGGAGCTCTAAGCTTTTTTGTTTGGGCACACCATATGTATGTCAGTGGAATGCATCCTTGGTTTGGATTTTTCTTTGCAACTACAACACTTATCATAGCGGTTCCCACGGCACTGAAAGTTTATAATTGGATTTTAACTCTTTGGAGAGGAAATATTAGAATGAACACTGTAATGCTATGGTGTCTTGGTTTTATAGTCACTTTTGTAAACGGAGGTATTACAGGAATTTTCCTAGGAAATGTTGTAGTTGATGTTCCATTATCTGATACTTATTTTGTTGTTGCTCACTTTCATATGGTAATGGGTATTGCACCACTAATGGTAATTATGGGAGCCGTCTACCATTGGTTTCCTTTGGTTGCTGGAAGAATGTTAAGTGAAAAGTTAGGAAAATGGCACTTTTGGTTTACATTTTTAGGGGCTTATTCAATTTATTTCCCTATGCACTATCTAGGCTTTATTGGGGTACCTAGAAGATATTTTGAAATGTATGATAGCCCATACATAACTTCAGCAGTTGGAATGAATGAATTTATAAGCACTGCAGCATTTATAGTTGGTGCTGCACAATTTATTTTAATTTATAATATAGTTGTAAGTTTAAAAATGGGAAAACCCGCAGGAAAAAATCCTTGGCAAGCAAATTCTCTAGAATGGCATACACCTACAGTTCCTCCTGAACATGGTAACTGGGGTGATAAACTTCCGGTAGTTCACAGATGGGCTTATGATTATAGTGTTCCTGGAGCAAAAGAGGATTTTATACCTCAAACAACACCACCAAGTGAAGTTGCTGACACTGAGGTAGAAAAAACATAAAGATATAATATATGTCTGACCCAAAAATAGAAGGCTACGAATTTAAACCTGGGTATAAGGGAATGGCCAGGGACACCGCTTCTGATCAAACTATGTTTAAAGGTGTGCATTGGGGCAAAGCAATGATGTGGATCTTTTTATTAAGTGATACATTTATATTTAGTTGTTTTCTAATTTCATACATGAAAGGCAGAGGATCAACACCAGTAGAATGGCCAAATGCGAGTGAAGTATTTGGGTTACATGTTTTTGGTGCTGATGTTCCTTTATTACTTATAGCTATTATGACATTTGTTTTGATCACAAGCAGTGGAACGATGGCTCTAGCAGTTAAATATGGTTACGAAAAAAATAGAAAGATGTGTGGCTGGTTAATATTGGCCACAGCTTTAGGAGGACTTACTTTTGTTGGTATGCAAGCTTTTGAGTGGTCAAAATTAATTCATGAAGGCGTGAGACCTTGGGAAAATCCTTTTGGCGCACCACAATTTGGTTCATTTTTTTTTATGATAACTGGATTTCATGGCACCCACGTATCGATTGGTGTAATTTTCTTATGCATTTATGCTTATAAAACTTTTGCAGGCCATTATGACGAAGGAAAAAGAGGCTGGTTTACATCAATGAAGGGCGATTATGTAGAAATAGAAATACTTGGTCTGTATTGGCACTTTGTAGATTTGGTATGGGTATTTATTTTTGCATTTTTTTATTTGTGGTAA
>CACLNK010000042.1 GCA_902608305.1 uncultured Pelagibacteraceae bacterium
GGTTTCATCTCTTTTTGAAATCTTATATAAAGCGCCAGGAACTATTGCTTTTCTTTTTTTTTCTATATCAGCAGCTCTGTACTTGCTTCTAAAAGTGAGTTTAAAATCTTTTAAATTAATTTTTTTTAAAAAAACGCTATCTTTGCATCTACGTTTCATTTGAAAATGATTTAAGTTACTACCATAAGCAAAGTAAAACATCTTAACTACTCTTAATTATTTCAATTTTTTTTTTATCTACAAATTCAAAAATTTGAGAATTACAAACTTCTATTTTAGATTTATCATCAGATCTTATCACAATGGAAACTCCTATTTTTCCAGCTCTAAAAAAAGGATAACTACCAATTTCAACATCTTTATTATTTTCTTGAACTAAAGTTAAAGATTTTGCAATTTCGCTTTCTACTGTTCTTAAATTAATCGTGTGACTAATAATAGGTTTGCCTCCAGAAATCTCATTTTTTAATCCACCTAACATTGATTTTAATATTGAAGGAACTCCAGGCAAGCAATAAACATTATCAATAATAAAACCTGGGGCACCACTAGTTGGATTCAATATTAATTTAGCATTTGATGGAGTCCATGACATCTTCTGTCTACCTTCATTAAATTCGTCAAGTTTATAATAATTCTCTAAAATCTTATAAGCTTCTTTGTTAACTTCGTATTTTACGTTAAAAGCTTTTGAAATAGATTTAGCGGTAATATCATCATGAGTTGGTCCAATTCCTCCTGTTGTAAATACATAATTATTTTTTTTTCTTACTATATTTATTGTTTTAACAATAACGTCTTCAATATCAGGTATTACTCTTACTTCTTGAACTTTTACACCTAAGGAATTTAACCATAACGATATAGTACTTGTGTTAGTATCTTGAGTTCTGCCTGACAAAATCTCATTACCAATTATTATTATTGCTGCATTTACTCCTGTATTTTTATTCATTTTTAAATATATAATTTATGTATGGAATTTACCAAGACATTAATAAAAGGCAAACTTGTAAAAAGATATAAAAGATTTTTTGTAGATATTAAAGTAAATAAACAAACAATAGTTGCTCATTGTCCTAACACTGGATCCATGAAGGGTCTTTTAAATGTAAATAATGAAGTATGGATATCAAAAAATGACGACCCTAAAAGAAAATTAAAATATACTTTAGAAATAATTAAGGTAAAAAAAAATTTAGTAGGTGTAAATACTCACTTTGCTAACAAAATTGTCCATCATGGATTATCAAACAATTTAATTAATGAGCTAAACAACGCTCAAAATATAAAACCAGAAGTTTTTTTTAATAAAAAAACAAGATTTGATTTTTTAGTCGAAAAAAATAATCAAAAAAGTTTTATTGAAGTTAAAAATGTAACTCTATTTAGAGAGAATAAAATTAGCGAATTCCCTGATGCAATCACTTCTAGAGGGTCAAGGCATTTAAAAACCCTTATTGATGCCATAAAAAAAGGTTATAAATGTTACATAATATTCTTAGTTCAAATACAGGGAATTGAATATTTTAAAATAGCAAAAGATATAGATAAGGAATATTATCAAAATTATTTAATTGCAAAAAAAGCAGGTGTTAATTTTTTAGCTTATCGATGCGAAATTAGTCCAAAAGAAATTAAAGTTGAAAAAAAAATAAAAATTATTGATGAATAATTACTCTGAAAAGTTTGAAAAAATGAGAATTGCTGGAAATCTTGCGGCAAGAACTTTAGATATGCTAACTGATCATGTTAAGCCTGGCACCACCACAGACTTTATCGACAAGATTGGATATGAATTCATAAGAGATAATGGTGGGTTCTCGGCACCACTATTTTATAGGGGTTTTAAAAAATCTTTATGTACCTCTCTTAACCATGTTGTCTGTCATGGAATACCTTCAGATAGAATTTTAAATGAAACGGATATATTAAATATAGATGTAACAGCTATTGTTGATAATCATTATGGAGATACTAGTAGAATGTTTTGTGTAGGAAATACTCCCATTAAAGCAAATAATCTAATTAATGCTACTTATGAGTCTATGATGAGAGCTATTAATATTTTAAAACCTGGTATTAAGCTGGGTGATATAGGTTACGAGATACAATCTTATGTTGAGGAAAAAGGTTTTTCAGTAGTAAGAGATTTTTGTGGTCATGGAATTAATACTGTTTTTCATGAATATCCAAATGTCCTTCATTATGGTAAAAAAAATACAGGTATTGAATTAGTTTCTGGTATGACTTTTACAATTGAACCTATGATAAACAGTGGAAAATATGATGTAAAAATTTTGGCTGATGGATGGACTGCTGTTACAAAAGATAAATCTTTATCAGCACAATTTGAACATACGGTAGGAATTACAGAAAATGGATATGAAATCTTTACAAAATCTGCTAAAGATTATTCTAAGCCCCCATACAAATAATGATAGCAAGATATTCTAGAAAAGAACTCACAAGTATTTGGTCAGAAGAAAATAAATATAAAATTTGGCTTGACGTTGAAATTGCCGCAACACAAGCAATGGAAAAATTAGGCCATATACCTAGAGGAGTATCGTCTATAGTTAAAAAAAAAAGTAAAATTAATGTTAAACGAATTCACGCTATTGAATCAAAAGTCAAGCATGATGTAATTGCTTTTTTAACTTCAATAACTGAAAAAACTGGAATTAAAACAAGATATCTTCATCAGGGTATGACTTCTTCAGATGTGCTGGATACAAGTTTTAATATTCAATTAGTTCAATCAGGAAAAATACTTTTAAAAGATATAGATCAAATATTAACAGTACTAAAAAAACAGGCAAAAAAATATAAACTAACACCCTGTATAGGAAGAAGTCATGGTATACATGCTGAACCAATAACTTTTGGTTTAAAGTTAGCTTCTTTTTATGAAGAATTTAAAAGAAATAAAAAAAGATTACTTAATGCAATTGAAGAAGTCTCGACTTGCGCAATTTCAGGTGCTGTAGGAACCTTTGCTAATATAAGTCCTAAAGTTGAAAAACATGTTGCCAAAAAACTTAAGCTTAAAGTTGAGCCAATTTCTACACAAATTATACCGAGGGACCGTCATGCATTATACTTTTCAGTTTTAGGTATTATCGCTGGATCTGTCGAAAGAGTTGCTACAGAAATAAGACATTTACAAAGAACTGAAGTTTATGAATTACAAGAATATTTTTCGAAAAACCAAAAAGGTTCGTCGGCTATGCCACATAAAAAAAATCCAATTCTAAGTGAAAATTTAACCGGACTATCTAGAATGGTTAGAAGTTATGTCACGCCTGCATTAGAGAATATTGCTCTTTGGCATGAAAGAGATATTTCTCACTCGAGTGTTGAAAGAAATATTGGACCAGATGCAAATATAACGCTTGATTTTGCTCTTATTAGACTGAGTAATATTTTAAAAAATATGATTGTTTATCCAAAAGCAATGGCCATAAATCTTAGCATAACCAAAGGCTTAATTTTTTCACAAGAGATAATGTTGGAGCTTACAAAATCAGGTCTAAGTAGAGAAAAAGCATACAAAATAGTTCAATCTCACGCAAAAAAATGTTTTGCTCAGAATTTAAATTTGTTTGATGTTGTTAAAAAGGATCAATTTATAATTGATATAGTTCCCTTGAATAAACTAAAAAAAATATTTAATTCCTCTTCACATTTTAAAAATATAAATTTAATTTTTAATAGAGTTTTTAAATAATGAAAAAAGGAAAAAAATTATACGAAGGCAAAGCAAAAATCCTTTATGCTGCTCCTGAAAAAGGTACTGCCATCCAACACTTTAAGGATCATGCAACAGCCTTTAATAATTTAAAACAATCTACTATTGAAGGTAAAGGTATTTTAAATAACAGAATATCTGAACATATTCTTTCAAGTCTTAATCAAATAGGTATTGAAACTCATTTAATTAAAAGAATTAATATGAGAGAACAACTAATCAAACTGGTTGAAATTATTCCCATTGAGTTTGTAATTAGAAATATTGCTACAGGATCATTAACTAAAAGATTAAAAATTGAAGACGGAACTGTTTTAGATAAACCACTAATAGAATTTTTCTACAAAAATGATGAGTTGAATGATCCTATGATAGCAAGAGAACATATTTATGCTTTTGAATGGGCAACTGTTGAAGAGTTAGAGTTTATTGTAAATCAATGTTTAAGAATAAATGATTTTATGCAAGGAATGTTTAAAGGTGTTGGAATCAAATTAGTTGACTTCAAACTTGAATTTGGAAGATTGATTCAGAACGAAAAAAAAAGAATAATATTAGCTGACGAAATAAGCCCCGATACATGTCGACTGTGGGATGTAACTAGTGAAGAAAAATTAGATAAAGATAGATTTAGAAAAGATTTAGGAAATTTAATTGAAGCTTATCAAGAAGTTGCTCGAAGATTAAATATTCTTCATGAAGAAACTAATATTAGTTCAGTAAAGTTTGGCAAATTAAGATCAATAAGAAATAAAAAATAAGAAATTGAAAATCTCAATAGTTATAACATTAAAAAAAAATGTTCTAGATCCCCAGGGACTGGTTATTCAAAAAACCTTAAATGGTATGGGTTTTGATAATGTAGAAAAAGTAAGACAAGGTAAATTTTTTGAAATTGAACTTAGTGAAACTGATAAAAAAAAAGCTAAAGATAAAGCTGAAGAAATTTGCAAAAAACTTTTAGCTAATTTAGTAATTGAAGATTATAAAATTATTGACAGCTTAAATAACAGTTAATGAAATCATCAGTAATAATCTTTCCAGGTTCTAATTGTGATAGAGACATGGATGTTGCTCTAAAAAAATTTGGTTTTAAAAATCAAATGATTTGGCACAATGATGTAGATTTACCAAAAAATGATCTAGTTGTTTTACCTGGTGGATTTTCTTATGGGGACTACCTTAGATGTGGAAGTATTGCGGCAAAATCAAAAATTATTCATTCATTAATTAATTACATAAATTCTGGAGGCTTAGTCTTGGGTATTTGCAATGGTTTTCAAATATTAATTGAAACTGGTTTGTTGCCAGGAGCTCTTCTAAGAAACAAATATTTAGAATTTATTTGTAAAAATGTATTTGTAAAAATTAAAGACCAAAAAAATAATTACTTTAAAGATATTAAAAAAGATATTTTAAAACTTCACATAGCTCATAATGAAGGTAATTTTTTTTGTACACAAGATGAAATTAAACTAATTGAAGATAATGATCAAATAGCTCTTTATTATTCTAATGACAAAGGTGAAATTAACGAAAAATTCAATCCTAATGGATCATTAAAAAATATTGCTGGAATTTTTAATAAGGAAAAAAATGTTTTAGGAATGATGCCTCATCCTGAAAGAATGATTGATAAATACTTATCTGGAAGTGATGGATCAATTTTTTTTGAAACTTTATTAAATAATTTGAAATAATGATTGTTAATGAAAAAATTGCTGTAGATCATGGGTTAAAAAAATCTGAATTTAAAGAAATATGCAATTTACTAAAAAGAGTTCCAAATATTACAGAACTAGGTTTGTTTTCTGCAATGTGGAATGAACACTGTTCGTACAAATCTTCAAAAATTCATTTAAAAAAACTTCCAACGACAGGTAAAAAAGTAATCCAGGGACCAGGTGAAAATGCTGGAGTGATAGATATAGAAGATGATGATGCGATTGTTTTTAAAATTGAAAGTCATAATCATCCTTCTTTCATCGAACCTTACCAGGGTGCTGCCACAGGTGTTGGTGGTATAATGAGAGATGTTTTTACAATGGGAGCTAGGCCAATAGCCAATTTAAACTCAATTCATTTTGGTTCTGTTCAACACAAAAAAACCAAAAATCTATTACGTGGTGTAGTTCAAGGTATTGGCGGTTATGGAAATTGCATGGGAATTCCTACAATCGGAGGTCAAACATATTTTGATGAGTCTTACAATGGAAATATTTTGGTAAATGCTATGACACTTGGGCTAGTAAACAAAAATAAAATTTTTTATTCAAAAGCCGCAGGTTTAAACAAACCTATCATTTATGTTGGGTCTAAAACTGGAAGAGATGGAATACATGGTGCTAGTATGGCATCAGCAATATTTGATGACAAAATAGAAGAAAAAAAGCCAACTGTCCAAGTTGGTGACCCATTTACTGAAAAACTTTTATTAGAAGCATGTTTGGAATTAATGGCTGACGATTCAATAATTGCAATTCAAGATATGGGTGCTGCTGGACTTACATCATCAAGTATTGAAATGGCCTCTAAAGGCAAATTAGGTATAGAATTAAATTTAAGCAACGTGCCCTGTAGAGAATCAAATAT
>CACLNK010000043.1 GCA_902608305.1 uncultured Pelagibacteraceae bacterium
ATCCTAAGGCTAATTCTATAATAAACCCTAAAAAAGATATTGATTACATAGAATATGATTATATGTGCGCAACAACTTTAACTTATTTTTTCTTAGATTTGCTAAGAAAAAAAATTAAATCAAATTTTATACTAAGTGATTATTTATTTTATGTTTTACTCGCTACTGTTTGCGATGTCATGCCACTACGTTTTTTAAATAGATTCATTGCCATTAAAACTTTAAATGAACTTGATATAAATAAATTAATTTCAATTAAAAAAATTTATGAAATTCTAGATAGAAATAATAAAATATCTATTAATGATTTGGGTTATTTAATAGGACCTATATTGAACGCCGGAGGAAGATTAAATAATTCTAATTGTGCTGCAATATTATTATCATCTGACGATGAGAATGAAATTGAAATAATGACTAAAAAATTAATTAATCTTAATAATAAAAGAAAAAACTTCGAACAACTTATTCTAAATAATATAGATTATAAAAAAATTAAAAAAGAAAATAAAAATGTAATTATTTATTATGATCCTAGTATTAATGAAGGGCTTATTGGCATCATAGCTTCTAGATTAAAAGATATTTTTAACAAACCATCTATCGTTTTAACTACATCGAAAAATAATTTGAAAGGATCAGCAAGATCAATATTTGGTTTTGATATTGGGTTGGTTATAAAAAATGCTTTTGACAAAAAATTAATTGTTAAGGGTGGTGGCCATAAAATGGCTGCTGGTTTCACTATTAAAAAGAATAATTTAAATAAACTTGATGATTTTGTTAATTATTCTTATAACAAAATATTTAAAAATTTTAGTAGAAATTCCTTTTATGATGCAAAAATTTCTTTTAACAGCTTAAATAAAGTTTTTAGTGATGAAATTAATAAATTATACCCATTTGGATCGGGTAATCCTGAGCCTGTTTTTTTATTTGAAAATCTAAAAATTAGCAAAGTAAAAATTTTAGATAAAAAGCATATATCAAATCTTTTTACTTCAAAAAATGGATTTTCTATTCAAGGTATTTCTTTTAATTCTATTAATGAATCAATTGGCAAGTATTTACTAAATTATAAAAAGGAAATTAGTGTTATAGGATATCTTAATAATAATTTTTGGAACAACAAAAAAATATTACAATTAGTTGTTAGAGATATAATTATTTAAACTATTAAAAACTTGATAAATCATAGCTTATGCAATAAAAGACTTCAATTCGGTCCCATCGTCTATCGGTTAGGACACGTGGTTTTCATCCTCGAAAGAGGGGTTCGATTCCCCTTGGGACCGCCATTTATCTTTTTATGTTTTATTTTGTTTATATGATCAAATCTATATCATCACAAAAAAGCAAAACTTACGTTGGTTATACAAACAATATTAAAAATAGATTATTACAACATAACTCTAATAAAGGAGCAAAATCTACAAAAGGCTACATTTGGAAAGTAATTTATAAAAAAAAATTTTCTTCAAAAAAAATGGCAATGTCGTATGAATATAAGTTGAAAAAAAATAGAAAAAAACGATTAAGTATATTAAAACAAAATTGATATTAAATTTATGAAAAAAATTGGAATAGGAATAATTGGGTTAGGAAATATTGGAAGCCGATTTTACAAAGAAATAATTACTAACAAAAGAGAAATTGGACTTAAAACTGGTACGAATATTAATATAGTTGGTGTATCAGCAAAAAATATTAATAAAAAAAGAAATTTTAAATTTCAAAAAAAAATTTTTTTTAAAAATCCATTGGATATAACAAAAAATCCAAAAGTTAATATTGTTATTGAATTAATTGGTTTATCTGATGGTATATCAAAAAAAATTGTTGAAAATGCTTTAAAAAATAAAAAGCATGTTATTACTGCTAATAAAGCTTTAATTTCTAAACACGGTGACTACTTATCGTTGCTCGCAGAAAAAAATAAAGTTAACTTAGAATTTGAAGCTTCTGTTTGTGGTGGAATACCAATATTACGAACTTTAAAGGATGGATTGGCTACTAATAAAATTAACAAGGTTATAGGTATTTTAAATGGTACCTCCAATTATATACTTTCAGAGATGGAAAAATCTAAAAATTCTTTTAAAAAGGTTTTAAATAAAGCACAAATTTTAGGTTTTGCGGAAACTAATCCTCAATTTGATCTCGATGGGAATGACGTTTTAGCGAAAATTAGAATTTTATCTGCTTTATCATTTAATAACAAAATTTCTAAAAGTAAATGTTTAATGAGTGGAATTGAAAATATTGAACTTAAAGATATAGATATGGCAAATAAATTAAACCTTAGAATAAAGTTACTAGGTATAACTGAAATTATTAATAATAAACTATTTGAAAGAGTCCATCCATGTTTAATAAAAAAAGATAAATATATTTCAAATATTAATGGTGTCATGAATGCGGTAATTTTGGAAGGTGTTCCTGTTGGACAAAGTGTTTTACAAGGGGAAGGAGCTGGATCTGGACCAACTTCATCAGCGTTATTATCTGATCTTTTGTCAATATTACGAGGTAACATTAAATATCCATTTGGAATATCTTCTAATAAAAGAAAAAATATAAAATCTTATGATAAAAATCTCTATTCAAATTCTTTATATTTAAGATTTGAGGTTAAAGATAAACCTGGCGTTTTATCAGAAATAACTAAAAAATTAGCTAACTTTAAAATTTCAATTGAAAGACTTATACAAATACCAGATAGAAAAAACAAAAAAGCTTCTATTGTGATCATTACTCATAAAACTAATGAAAGAAATTCAACTAAGTGTCTTCAAGTATTTAAAAAAAATAAAAACATCATTAAGAATCCAACATTAATCCGTTTATTTTAAGTTAATGAGAGTAAAGTTCACTATTTTGGGTTGTGGTAGTTCTCTAGGGGTACCACGAGCTGATGGATATTGGGGGAAATGTAATTCAAAAGAAAAAAAGAACTATAGAACGAGATGTTCAGCTTTAATTAGCACAAAAAATACTAATACTTTAATTGACACTTCGCCAGATCTTCGTTTTCAATTAATTGATAATAAAATTAATAATATTGATCGTGTAATATATACCCATTATCATGCTGATCAAACTCATGGCATTAATGATTTAAGAGTTTTTTATATTAAACAAAAAAAAAAAATTCCTGTTTATGCAGATATTCATACTACTAAATATTTAAAAAATCATTTTTCTTATTGTTTTACAAAAAAAAGTTTTGGGTATCCAGCTATTTTGCAATTAAAAAAAGTAAAAAAAAAACTTATTTTTAGAGATAAAAATACATTATTAAATATAAAAACTATTTCTGTTAAACATGGAGCAATTCATTGTAATAGTTATATAATAAACAATAAATGTGCTTACGCTAGTGACGTAAATTTTATTTATAATAAAGACATAAAAAATTTTATTAACTTAAACTACTTGGTTATTGATTGCCTTAGGATTGAGAAGCATCCTTCTCATTACAATTTAGATGATGTTCTTAAATTAATTAATATATTAAAGCCAAAAAAATCAATACTTACAAACTTACATGTCGATTTAGACTATAATTATTTAATAAATATTTTGCCTAAAAATGTAATACCCGCATATGATGGTATGTCATTCTTTATCTAATATATTTTCTATTTCGTTTGTAATTTTTTTTGATGTTGGCTTTGTTATAGATAAGTAAGTATCTTGAATTTTTCCATCTTTATTAATCAGTATTTTATGAAAATTCCATTTGGGAATAGCTGAATCTCCATAATTTTTTTTAGCCCATGAATATATTGGATGAATATTTTCTCCTTTAACATCAACTTTATCTGTCATTGGAAAATTTACATTAAAATTTACTTCACAAAATTTTTTAATTTCTTTGTTTGTACCAGGCTCTTGTCCACCAAATTGATTGGAAGGTACACCTAAAACAATTAAACCTTTGTCTTTATAAGTTTCCCATAGTTTCTGTAAGTCAGCATATTGTTTTGTAAAACCACAATTACTTGCAACATTTACTAACAATACGGCTTTATTTTTATATTTAGATAATTCTAAATCATTTCCATCTATATTTTTGATACTTAAATCAAAAAATATTTTTTCGTATTTTGCCGAAGATTTATTAGCAAATGAAAACATTAATAATAATATTATATATATTAATAATTTTTTTTTAAAACATACTTTCATTTTTTTGTTGTAATCAATAATAAAAAATATCCACATAAAGTTGATAAAAGAGATCCTGTTAATACACCTATTTTAACACCTCCCATATGTTGTGTATTTTCAATAAAGGCTAAATTTCCAACAAATAAACTCATAGTAAAACCAATACCCGTAAGTATGCCAACCCCATAAAGACTTAACCAATTAGAGTTAGTGGGTAATTGAGCAATTTTTAATTTTATCGAAATTATTGAAAATAAAAATACTCCAATTTGTTTTCCAACAAATAAACCAAGAACTATCCCAAGAGGAACTGGTGACAATAATGAATTAAAAGTTATTCCATTTAATGAAACTCCAGCATTAGCCAATGCGAATAAAGGCATTATTCCAAAAGCAACATATGGACTAATTGCATGTTCAATTTTAATTAAAAGTGAAAAATCTTTTTCTTTTTTTCTATGCGGTATTACGGTTGCCAAAAGGACACCAGCTATTGTTGCATGAATTCCAGATTCATGTGTAAAGAGCCATAAAAAAAATCCTAATATTAAATAAGGTAAAAATTTCTTAATATTAAAATTGTTTAAAAGCATTAAGGAAATAAAAATTAATAACATCAACATTAGATATTTAATATTTAGATCTCCAGAATAGAAAAAAGCAATAATTATAATTGCACCTAAATCATCGATGATTGCTAGAGCTGTTAAAAAAACTTTTAAAGATAAAGGAACTCTCGAACCCAATAAAGATAAAACACCTAAAGAAAAAGCAATATCTGTAGCAGATGGAATTGCCCAACCATTTAGCGTTTGGGAGTTGCCAAAATTTATATATATATAAATTAAAGCAGGAACTAACATTCCACCTATTGCAGCAATTATTGGCAAAGCTGCTTGTTTTGGATTTGATAATTCACCTTGCAAAAATTCTCTTTTTATTTCTAGAGTCACAAAAAAGAAAAATATTGCCATCAAGGCATCATTTATCCAATGTAATACACTTAGTTTTATTCCAAAATTATATATTCCAATAAATAAATAATGTTCAAGAGTATTAAAATATAACGGTGATAAGGATGAATTGCTAATTATTAAAGCTACTACAGCGCT
>CACLNK010000044.1 GCA_902608305.1 uncultured Pelagibacteraceae bacterium
CTAATAATATTATTTGATTTTCTAAGTTTTGGCTTTTTCCCCAAGCATTCATTACGTATGGATCATTAATAGATATACAAATAACTTTTTTAATTCCATTTTTTTTAATTTCTTCGGATGCATTTATGAAACTTGGTAGATGTTTTTCAGAGCAAGTTGGCGTAAAAGCGCCAGGAAGACCAAATAAAATTGTTTTTTCACCATTAATAATTTTTTTTATTGATACTTCTTTTGGATCTTTTTCTAATAGAAAAACTTTTGCATCGGGCAATTTATCTCCGACTTTTACTTTCATTATTTTTGTTATATATTTTATCTTCAGTAAAAGAAATGAATAAAATTTATTATACTTTAATATTTATTTTTGCCGTATATTTAATTATTACACTTTTTCTATATTTTTTTCAAAGAAAGTTATTATATTACCCAACAACAAATAATTATTCTGGTGATTCTTTAGTTGTTTTAATAGAAAAAGTTAAAATAAAAACTAAAGACAATATTGAACTTTTATCCTGGTATCACAAAAAAAATATTAATGATTATAAAACTATTCTTTTTTTACATGGTAATGCTGGAACTTTAGAAAATAGAATATATAAAATTAATTATTTTAAAGATATAAATGTAAATTTTCTCCTTCTTTCCTGGAGAGGATTTAGTGGAAATAATGGAGATCCATCTGAAAAAGGTATTTATGAAGACGCAAGAAGTGCTGTTAGGTGGCTTAAAAATAAAGGAATAGTAGAAAAAAATATTATTATTTACGGTGAATCTCTTGGCACAGGTGCTGCAGTAGAGATCGCTCAAAATAACGATTTTGCTGGTGTAATTTTAGAATCTCCTTTTACATCCATGGTTGATGCCGGTAAAACTCATTATCCTTTTTTTCCAGTAAGGTTATTACTTAAAGACAAGTATGAGAGCGATAAAAAAATTAAAAATATAAAATCTCCAATTTTAATTATGCACGGAGAAGTTGATAGGATAGTTCCTTTTTGGATGGGGAAAAAAATGTATAAATTGGCAAATGAGCCCAAGTATTCTTATTTTTCAAAATATGACGATCACATGATGGAATATAATGAAAAACTTTTAAATAAACTAAAAAAATTCATTTATAGCTTAAATTAAGTCACAATTTAAACAAATCATCTGCAAAATTACATTCTACTTTAAATTTAAAATGAAATTTAAAGTAACAATTATAATTATTTTTTTATTATCATTTATTCAAAATTCTAACTCAGAAAATAATTTAGCAAGTGTAGATAATATTTTTCATATAGGAAAAATGGACTCTCACAATAAAAATTTTGTTCTTTTTTTTAAAACAAGGGAGAAAGCTATTTTAGCGAGAGGTGAAGAATTTAATTATATAACTGATTACCCTCAAGATTTATATATTTATGATAGGAAAACGAAAGAAACTAAACCTTTAATAACATATGATTGGTTTCCAAGACGTGCAAAGTTTTATTTATCTGATTATGATTTCCCAGTTTTCCCTGAAGATTTTGCTTATTATTTAATGAAAGATAATAAAACTTTAATTATGCTAAGTGCAGTTAAAAATATAAATCAAAGTTTTAAATTTGATATATCAACAAAAAAATTGCACAAACATTCAACTAAAGGAAAATTGGATTTTATAATTTCATCAATTACAAAAGATTGCGGTTTTTCAAGCATGAATGATACTTATAAATGCAACTATTATAAGCCACTAATATCTCAAAATTTAATTAATTAGTTTCAATAAATGCGTTCGCAAATTTTTCCGCATCAAATATTTGCAAGTCATCTTCTTTTTCTCCAAGTCCAAGTGCTATAATTGGTAACTTATATTTTTTTGCTACAGCGATTAATATTCCACCTTTAGCTGTACTGTCTAGTTTTGTCATAACTAATCCAGTCACAGGAATTATTTTATTAAATTCTTCAACTTGATTTAGAACATTTTGGCCTGTGGTTGCATCTAAAATTAATATTACCTCATGAGGAGCATTTTCATCGATTTTTTTAGCAACATTCGCAATTTTTTTATATTCATCCATTAAATTTTTTTTATTTTGTAATCGTCCAGCCGTATCTATTAGGACATAATTAAAATTATTTTTTTTTGCAGTATCTATTGCTTTATAAGCAACTGAAGCAGCATCTGAACCTTGATCAGACTTAACAATTTCTACATCAATTTTTTTAGCCCAATTTTCTAATTGTTCAATTGCAGCTGCTCTAAAAGTATCACATGCTGAAAATAAGATTTTATTGTTATTAGATTTTAAAATTTTTCCAATTTTGCCTATGGTTGTTGTTTTGCCAACACCATTAACTCCAGAAATAAGTAATATTTTAAGAAATTCAATTTTATTAAAAAAATCAATTTTTTCTAAAGGCTTCATTAATTCAATTATATATTTTTTCAAAATTATATTTACTTCATTTAAGGTATCTTTTTTTGGATCAATTTTTTCAGCTGAAATAATTTCTTTTATTTCTGAAGCTGCAGTAACACCAACATCAGACCCAATTAAATATTCTTCAACTTGATCAAGTGTTTTATCATCAATTTCTTTTTTAATAATTATATCTCTTAGTCCAGAAGTAAATGTTGAGGCACTTTTTTTAAAACCTATTTTAAACTTTTCAAAAATTCCCATTAAAGTTTTATCTCTATTTCTTTTATTTCAGAAACAGGACCTTTCATATGAATATTGTTTTTTTCATCGATAGAAATTGATAATTTTCCAAGTTCAAACTCAATATCAACTTCTTTGTTTACACATCCAAGAGTATATCCAGCAACGGCAGTTGCGCATGCTGCTGTTCCACAAGCTTTAGTTAATCCAGCACCTCTCTCCCATACTTTAACTCGGACTAAGTTTTTATTTACTAATTTAGCAAGAGTTACATTACATTTTTCAGGAAAAAGCTTGTCATTTTCAATTGAAGGTCCAATTTTTTTAATATTAAAATTATCAATATTTTCTACAAAAAAAATAACATGAGGATTTCCCACATTAACTGCAGTGCCACCTATATGTTCATTATTATTTTCATCTAATATTTTGATACCTAGATTTTTAGTATTTTTATTTTCATTTATAGGAATTTTATTCCACTGGAATTTTGGACTACCAATATTAGTTTCAACCAAATTATTATTTAATATTTTTGATTTTAATATCGATGAAGAAGTCCAGACTGTAATTTCTTTTTTATTATTTTGTTTAGATAGTAGATAAGCTACACATCTAGTACCATTGCCACACGCTCCAGAAATACTTCCATCAGAATTAAAAAACTCTAAACTCGCATCTAATTCTTTATTTTTTTTTATAATAATAAGTTGATCGCACCCAATAAAGTTTCTGTCACAAATTTTAACAATTTCTTTTTTGGAAAATTCTATAATTTTGTCCCTTAGATCGATGATTACAAAATCATTACCTAAACCATCCATTTTATAAGCTTTAATATCCATATATTAGATATTTAACTTATTTATTGACTTTTTGAACCTCTATTATAATTTGGCGTCGTTTCCGCAAAAACAGCAATTTGCGGTGTCTTTGGAAACAAAGAGATCGACACTAGTCAGCGAGGGTTCGCCCACTAGTGCGTTTACTGCTGTGTGTAATTATGTTTGAAAATTTGACAAATAAATTTGAAGAAATATTTTCTTCTTTAAAAAAGTCACCTTCACTTGATGAAAAGCAAGTTGATGAAGGGCTTAGAAATATTAGGCAAGCGTTACTTGAAGCTGATGTTTCTCTTTCTGTTGCAAAAGAGTTTGTAAATAATGTTAAGCCCAAAGCTTTAGGACAAGAAATTATTCGGTCTACTTCACCTGGCCAAATGGTAGTCAAGATTGTTCATGATGAATTAGTCCATTTGTTGGGAGAAAGTAATTCTGAGATAAATTTAAATGCAGTTCCACCAGTCCCAATCATGTTGGTTGGTTTGCAAGGTTCAGGAAAAACTACAACGACAGCTAAACTAGCAAAATTCTTAGAGAAAAATAATAAAAAAAAAATCATGATGGTAAGTTTAGATGTTTATAGGCCTGCTGCCCAAGAACAGTTAAAAAAATTAGGTGAGCAAAACAACATTTTAACTTTACCAACAATCGAAGGCCAGCTGCCAGCAGATATATGTAAAAGAGCACTTAGTGCAGCAACTTTAAATGGTGCAGAAGTGATACTTTTTGATACTGCAGGAAGAACTCAAATTGATCTTCAAATGATGAGTGAGATTAAAGAAATTGAAAACATTATTAAGCCCAGTGAAGTTATATTAGTAGCCGATTCTCTTACAGGACAAGTAGCGGCAGAAGTAGCAAAAGAATTTAAAAATACAGTAAATGTTTCAGGAATAATTCTTACTAGAGCAGATGGCGATGGTAGAGGGGGTGCAGCAGTAAGTATGAAATTTGTTTCTCAAGTTCCGATAAAATTTTTAGGAGTTGGAGAAAAAATAGAAAATTTTGAAGTTTTTCATCCAGATAGAATTGCAAATAGAATACTTGGAATGGGAGATATTGTATCTTTAGTAGAAAAAGCTGCAGAAGATTTAGGAGAAGAAAATATTAAAAAGGCAGAAGAAAATTTAAAAAAAGGAAACTTCTCTATGCAAGATTATTTAACTCAATTAAGACAAATGAAAAAAATGGGTGGTATAGAAGGCTTAATGTCTTTTATGCCAGGTGTTTCAAAAATTAAATCTCAAATGGATAAAGCTGGTGTTGACGAAACAATTATAAAACAAAATGAAGCAATAATTTTATCAATGACCAAACAAGAACGAGAGAACCCAAAGATAATTAATGGTTCGAGAAGAAAAAGAATTGCTAATGGTTCTGGAACAGATGTGGCCACTATCAATAAATTGTTAAAACAATTTAAAATGATGTCTGAAATGATGAAAAAGATGTCAAAAGGAAATCTGAAAGGTATGAGCGACAAAGGCATATCTCCAGAACTTTTTAATCAACTTAAATAATAAAAGGAGAAGAAATGTTAAAATTAAGATTATCAATGGGAGGAACAAAAAAAAGACCTGTCTATAAAATAGTTGTTGCCGATAGTAGATTTGCAAGAGATGGAAGATTTATAGAAAAATTAGGTTTTTTTAATCCTTTATTGCCAAAAGAAAAAGAAGAAAGAATAGGGCTTGAAACAGATAGAATTAAGTATTGGATTAGCCAAGGAGCGAAACCAACCACTAGAGTTGCAAGAATTCTTGGAGAAAAACAAATTATACCAATGCC
>CACLNK010000045.1 GCA_902608305.1 uncultured Pelagibacteraceae bacterium
GGTGAAAAACTATTGCCGCACTATTTGAAATATTTAAACTCTCTATATTTAAATTTATTTCAATTTTAACTAAAAAATCTGAATATCTTTTAGTAAGTTTTTTTATCCCAAATCCCTCAGATCCGAATAATAATATATTATTACCTGACCAATTTATATTAGTAAACTTTTTTTCACTTTTTGAATCAAAACCATAAACCCAAAAGTTTTTTTCTCTCAGATATTTTAATGTCGAATTTATGTTTGAAACTTCAAAAATACTTAAATGTTCTAAACCACCGCTTGCTGATTTATACATTAATTTACTATCATTTGGAAAATGACGTTGTTTGACAATTAGTCCATCTATATTAAAACTAGCTGCACTTCTTATTATTGAACCAATATTTCTTGGGTCAGTTACCTCGTCTAAGCAAACAAGTGTTAAATCTTTTTTATCTTTTATAAAATTTTTTAAATCTAAATTTTCTAATTTTTCTATTTCAGCAACCAATCCTTGATGTAAAATACCTTCATTTTTACAATATTTGTCTAATTCTTTTTTAGTTTTAAAATATACTTTCACATTATGAAGTAAATTTTGCCCACTGCTTTCTCTGTGAATATTTTTTTTACTTTCCTCTGTTAAAAAAACTCTTAAAACCTTTCTTTTTGGATTTTTTAAAGCCTCTATAACTGCATGCTTACCAACAATGAAAAATGATGATTTGTTCATAAACTAAACAACTTTTACACGTATTTTGCGTTTTTTATTAGAAAATCTCGTGTTGCAATTGTACAGGAAAAATATATAAAACGCATGTTGTTTAAAGCTTTATTGAACAAGGGGGCGCTTCCCCTACGAATATTAGGAGGGGTACCAAAGCGGTCAAATGGGGCGGGCTGTAAACCCGTTGACTTCGGTCTTCGAAGGTTCGAATCCTTCCCCCTCCACCATTCATAAAATTTTATTCAATATTGGAGTGTTATACTTGGGTGTTGCGGGTGTAGTTCAATGGTAGAACGCTAGCCTTCCAAGCTGGATGTAAGGGTTCGATTCCCTTTACCCGCTCCAAAGGTTAAAATAAAATAAATTATATAGAGGTATAAAGAGATGGCCGAGAAAAAAAAATTTGAGAGAACAAAACCACATGCTAACGTAGGTACAATTGGTCACGTGGATCATGGAAAAACGACTTTAACAGCAGCTATAACAAAAGTTCTAGCTGAAAAAGGTGGAGCAGAATTTATTGCTTATGATCAAATTGATAAAGCTCCAGAAGAAAAAGAGAGAGGTATAACTATTGCAACTGCACATGTTGAATATGAAACTGAAAAAAGGCATTACGCTCACGTAGACTGTCCGGGACATGCTGACTATGTAAAAAATATGATTACAGGCGCAGCCCAAATGGACGGAGCAATTTTAGTTGTTAATGCTGCTGATGGACCTATGCCACAAACTAGAGAGCATATTCTTCTAGCAAGACAAGTCGGTGTTCCTGCTCTTGTTGTTTATTTAAATAAAATTGATCAAGTCAAAGATAAAGAATTAATAGAACTTGTTGAAGAAGAAATTAGAGAACTTTTAACTTCATATAAATTTCCAGGTGACAAAATACCAATTATAAAAGGATCTGCTTTAGCAGCAGTAGAAGGAAAAGATGATCCAACAGGAAAAAATTCAATTTTAGAATTAATGAAAGCCATAGACGAGCATATACCTCAACCTACAAGACCAAAGGATAAGCCATTCTTAATGCCTGTTGAAGATGTATTTACTATATCTGGACGTGGTACAGTTGCAACTGGACGTGTCGAACAAGGGGTTGTTAAAACAGGTGAAGAAATTGAAATAGTTGGTATTAGAGATACAAAGAAAACGGTTTGTACTGGTGTTGAAATGTTTAGAAAAATTTTGGATACAGGTGAGGCAGGGGATAACATTGGAGCTTTATTAAGAGGAGTAGAAAGAGCCGATATAGAAAGAGGCCAAGTGCTAGCTAAACCAGGTTCAGTTACGCCACATACTAAATTTGAAGCTCAAGCTTATGTATTAAAAAAAGAAGAAGGTGGAAGACATACTCCTTTCTTTACAAAATACAGACCACAGTTTTATTTTAGAACAACCGATGTAACTGGCGAAGTAGAATTGCCGTCAGGTACGGAAATGGTTATGCCAGGTGATGATGCTAAATTCACTGTTAAATTAATTACACCAATTGCGATGAGTGAAAAATTAAATTTTGCAATTCGTGAAGGTGGTAAAACAGTAGGAGCAGGAGTAGTAACTAAAATTATAGAGTAAGCTCCTATAGGAGTGTAGCTCAATTGGTAGAGCGCCGGTCTCCAAAACCGGAGGTTGGGGGTTCGATTCCCTCCGCTCCTGCCAAAAAATTAATGAACATTATGAAAAATCCTTTAAAATTTATTCAAGAGGTAAAACAAGAAGCATTTAAAGTAACTTGGCCTACAGGTAAAGAAACTATGCAAGGAACGTTGATGGTTGTTGCAATGGCAATTATAGCATCTCTCTTTTTTCTTCTTTTAGATCAAGTTCTTAAATTTTTATTAGAATTATTATTAAAAGTGAGCATGTGATGAAAAATTGGTATATTATTCAATCACATTCAAGCTTTGAAAATAAGGTCGCAAAACTAATCAAAGAAGAAGCAGAAAAATCAAAAGTTTCTGAAAAAATAGAAGAAATTATTGTACCAACACATGATATTACTGAGGTTAAAAGAGGAAAAAGAGTTCAAAGAAAGAAAAAATATTTTCCAGGCTATGTACTAATTAAATCTGAAATGAATAATGATCTATATCATATGATTAAAAATATTAAGAAAGTAAGCGGTTTTTTAGGTTCTAAAGGTGTTCCTGTACCCGTGTCAGATCAAGAGATAGAAAAAATATTAGGTCAAATAAAAGATGGGGTGGCTCAACCAAAATCTGGTATAGAATATGTTGTCGGTGAAAAAGTTCAGGTAATAGATGGACCGTTTGCATCATTTAATGGACTGGTTGAAGATATTGATGAAGAAAAATCAAGACTTAAAGTTTCTGTTTCAATTTTTGGAAGACCAACACCTGTAGATTTAGATTTTAATCAAGTTGAAAAAACAAGCTAATGGCAAAAAAAGAAATAAGTGGTTACGTAAAGTTACAGATTAAAGGAGGTCAGGCTAATCCCGCCCCACCCGTTGGTCCTGCATTGGGACAAAGAGGAATTAATATTATGGAATTTTGTAAAGCTTTTAATGAAAAAACTAAAAATTTTATGGGCAAACCAGTACCGGTGGTTATTACAGTTTATAAAGATAAAAAATTTGACTTTATAATTAAATCACCTCCAGCATCTTATTTTATAAGAGAAGCTGCTAAATTAAAAGGCGGATCAGCAGAACCTGGTAGAGTAATAGTTGCTTCCATAACAAAAAAACAAGCTGAAGAAATTGCTAAAAAAAAAATGGAAGATTTAAATGCGAATGATTTAGATCAAGCAATAAAAATAATATCTGGATCAGCAAGATCAATGGGAATTGAGGTAAAAGAATAATGTCGTCAAAAAGATTTAATAGTTTACCAAGTGATACTAAAGTAATTCCTGCAGATGTAATTGAAAAATTGATTTCTATTGTAAAAAAAAATTGCACAACAAAATTTGAAGAGTCTATAGATTTAAATTTACAAATTAATAATAAACAAAAAAAAAATGAAATAAATTTAAGAACAATTGTTAATTTACCTTCAGGTACAGGAAAAAAAATTAAAGTTGCTGTTGTTTGTGAGGATAATAAATTACAAGAGTCCAAAGATGCTGGAGCAGATATAACTGGTGGTGATGATTTTATAGAAAAAATTAAAAATGGAAATTTAGATTTTGAAAAATTAATATGTACTCCTGGAATGATGATTAAATTATCAAAACTTGGTAAAATTTTAGGACCAAAAGGATTGATGCCAAATCCAAAATTAGGATCGGTCACAAATGATCTTAAAAAAGCTATTTCTGATGCTAAATCTGGTCAAGTTGAAATAAAAAATGATAAAGATGGAAATATAGGTTTGAGTCTTGGAAAGAAAAGTTTTTCAGATGATAAATTATTAAAAAACTTTAATATCATTTTTGAAACTTTGGAAAGAGAAAAAGGAAACCATAAAGTAAAAGGAGAATTAATTAAAAATGCTTTTTTAACCTCAACTATGGGAGTGTCCTACAAAATTAAGTTACCAAAAAATATATAGCCATGATGAATAAAGAAAAGAAACAATCATATATAAAAGAAATGACAACTCAATTTGAGAAGAGCGAGGCAGTTTTAGTTACTCATTATCAGGGTTTATCTGTTAAACAGCTTGATAATCTTAGAAAACAAAT
>CACLNK010000046.1 GCA_902608305.1 uncultured Pelagibacteraceae bacterium
ATTTCATGTGAGAGAAAATTTGAAATAAATCAAGTAAATATGGTTGTTGGTTTTACAAGCAAAGGATGTTTCTAGTTATTTTATTAGGTTTTTTTTAATTTTAGCTCAAATTAAACTGTAATTATTTAATATTATCCTTTTAATTAAAAAAAATTTCAAATACGTTGGTTAATTAATTTAAAGAGGAGGGAAAAATGGCTCGTAAAAAAGCTAAAACTTCGGGAGCTACTAACAAGAAACTTCCATTAGAACAGTCTATACCTTTGGGTATTCAGCATGTGTTTGCTATGTTTGCAGGTAACATTACTGTTCCTTTGATTGTTGCGGGAGTTTTTGGAGTAACGACAGGAGAAAAGATTTTTTTAATTCAAATGGCTTTGTTTGCTGCAGGTGTAGCAACAATTATACAAACTGTAGGTTATAAAAATGTAGGTGCAAGGCTTCCAATAATACAAGGTACAAGTTTTGCCTTCATTCCAATAATGCTGCCTTTTAAAGCTTTTGGTTTAGGGGCAATATTCACAGCAGCATTTATAGGAGGAATTTTCCAAATATGGATTGGTAAAATGTTAAAACCAATTCGACATATGTTTCCTCCATTAGTAACAGGAATAGTTGTGCTAATGATTGGAATAAGTCTTCTTAAAGTTGGATTTAAGTATGCTGGCGGTGGAGTATGGCTGATGAACAATAAGCCGGAAATTTTTGCAAATTGGCACCATCTAACTATAGCTGGAACTGTTTTAATAGTTGCGCTTTTAACAAACTTAAAAGGAAAAGGAATGGTATCTGCAGCTTCAATTCTAATTGGAATAGTGGCTGGGTTTATAGTTGCAGCTCTATTTGGAGAAGTCAGATGGGCAAAAATCGCTGCCGCCGACTGGTTTGCTTTCCCAATGCCTTTACAATATGGAATAGATTTTGTTTGGGGTGCTGTAATATTAATGTTGTTCATGTCTATAGTAACAACAATTGAAACTATTGGAGACATCAGCGCTACAACAATGGGTGGAGCAAACAGAGAGGCTACTGATAAAGAACTTTCTGGAGGTATAATGGCTGATGGAGTTGGAACAGCTTTTGCATCAATTTTTAATGCTATGCCAAATACTTCTTATTCACAAAATGCGGGTTTAGTTGCATTCACTGGGGTAATTAGTAGACATGTTGGTACAGTTGCTGGTGTTATTTTAATTTTATTAGGTTTGTTTCCAAAACTTGGTGGAGTTATTGCTGCAATGCCAGATTCAGTAATTGGTGGTGCCGCTATTATCATGTTCGGATTAATTGCTGGAGCAGGAATAAAACTAATTTCCAAAGCAGAAATGAGCCAAAGAAATATTTTAATATTGTCTTTATCTCTTTCTTTTGGAATTGGATTATATGCATTTCCGGAGTTTGTCGCTCATGTACCAGATCTTGGAATTAAATTAGGATTATTATTAACAACCGGTTTAATACCTGCAGGACTATTGGCATTTATATTAAATGCTACATTGCCTAATAAAAAATAAATTATTTTAAAACTTGTGGGGAGAAATCCCCACAAGCAAGGTGTAGAACTTATTTAATTTCAATAAGTTTTTTCTTTTTATAGTCTGGTACTATTCTTTCACAAGCTATTGTCAAAAGACCGTCTTTTAGTTCTGCGCCACCTACTTTTACATCATCTGCAATTGTAAATGATCTAGCAAATTGTCTTTGTGAAATACCTTTATGAATAATTTCACCATCTTCATTTTTATCTTCTGATTTATTAACTTGTTTAGTTCTAACTGTTAATAAATTTTCTTCAAACTCAACCTCAACATCTTTCTTATTAAAACCAGCAAGAGCAATCTCAATAGAGTAGTTGTCCTTTCCAGTTTTTCTAATGTTATATGGTGGATAGTTTGATTGCATGCTCAAACCTCCATTGCCCAACATGCTTTCAAATTGGTCAAACATATCGTCAAAACCAATAGAAAAAGGTCTTAGAGAGTTGAATATAGATAGATCCTTACTTGTCATAGTATATCCTCCTTTGTTAGCAAGGTTATTTTAAGTAAGTCCCATCAGGCGACTTACAAAATTTATATAAGAATTAAATTTTTAATTTCAATATTCAGGAGCTAATTTTTTTTGAGATTTTTAATGCAAAGGCATAGTCAATTGCTATTTCTTCTATGGCACCATCTCTCCCTGATTTGCCACCATGACCAGCATTCATTTCTGTTTTTAAAAGTAAAAGATTATTATCTGTTTTATATTCCCTTAACTTAGCGGTAAATTTTGTAGGCTCATCAAACAAAACTCTATTATCACTTAAACTGGTTGTAATGAGTATATGAGGATAGTCCATTTTTTGAATATTATTGTAAGGAGCATAAGAAAATATATAATCAAAATCATCTTTATTTTCTTTAGCATTTCCAAACTCATCAAATTCTCCAACTGTTAATGGCAATGAGTGATCTAAGTTAGTTGTTAGAGAATCTACAAAAGGAACAGCCATTATAATTCCTAAAAATAACTCTGGAGCTTGATTTACAGCTACACCCATTAGTAGTCCACCAGCGGAACCACCCATACCAATAATTTTTTTATTCGAAGTGTATTTTTTTTCTATCAAAAATTTAGCTACCGCAATGTAATCTTCAAAAGTATTTTTTTTATTTAAAAGCTTTCCTTCTTTCCACCATTTCATTCCTCTTTCCATGCCACCTCTAATATGAGCAGTAACCCAAATTATATCTCTATTTATTAAACTTAATCTTGTTGATGAAAAACTTGGGCTTATTGAATTTCCATAAGATCCATAACCGTAAAGTAATAAATTGGCAGATCCATCAATTTTAGTTTTTTTATGTCTCGTAATTGTAATTGGCACCATTCTTCCATCATGAGATTCACATTCTAAACGTTCAACAATATAGTCTTCAGGATTATGACCCGATGGAATTTCTTGTTCTTTAACTAGTTTTTTGTCTTTTGTTTTTAAATTATATAAATAAGAACGAGCTTGAGTTTTAGGTGATGAATAACCTAAATATATTTGGTTAGTATTTCTTTCTCTTTGAATTAAAGAAACTCCAGGAACAATTACTTTTTCATCAGCAAATTTAATCTCTTCTTCAATATTAGTTTTAACATTTTTTACAAAAATTTTTCCTAGAGCATTCGATGTTTCAGATCTAATAATCCAATCATTTAAAAAAACTAATCCTCCAATTAAAACTTCATCTTTTGCAGCAATATAGTTTTCCCAATTTTGATTAGACAGATCTTTACATTTTTCAATTTTAAAATCTTCAGCATCTTCATTGGTATGATTATAAAAACATCCATCCCAAGAAGAGACCGAATAGATAATGCCTTTTTTTCTTTTTTTAATTAATTTTGGTTTTGGATTTTTTTCATTTACTAAAAAATAGTACTGTTCAGAAGTATTGTGGTCTGAAGTTGATATAAAATAATATTTTTCATCAGAGCTTAATCCAATACCAACTGTAAAGGCTTCACTTTTTTCTTCAAAAATTAATTCATCATTTTTAACTAGAGTACCGATTTTATGTCTAAATATTTTTCTTGGTCTATGATGTTCATCAAGCTTAGAATAAAAAATAAATTTATCATCTAAGCTAAAAGTGATTCCACCACTTGTATCTTTAATTTTTTCAGTTAGCAAACTTCCAGTTTCAATATCTCTTATATAAATTGTGTAATATTCTGATCCTTTTAAATCTAATGAATAGCCTAAATATTTATCATTCCAACTTACTTCTAAATCACCTACACCAAAATATTCTGTTTTTAGTTTTTCTTTTTCCTTATCCCCATTCCATATTTCTTCAATATGATTAGAGTCAATTTTTTTTCTTAATTTAATTGAATAATTGCCTTTAGTTGTTGTTTTGGTCCAATATTCATAATTATAGTCTTTATAA
>CACLNK010000047.1 GCA_902608305.1 uncultured Pelagibacteraceae bacterium
ACTAAAATTTATTCGGTTGGTAAAAAGAATGGTTATTCAGAAAATTTAAGAGATTGGTTTAAATTAATTTATGAAGTAGTTTTTGGAGATGAAAATGGACCAAGAATGGGCTTCTTTATAAGTTTTTTTGGAGTTAATGAAACAAAACAACTTATTATAGATAAATTAAAATAATGTTTTCAAAACTTAGATCTTTAATTTTTAAAATTGATCCAGAAATAGCACACAATTTAGCAATTAAATCTTTAAAATTTAATTTTGTTTCGACTATTTTTGACGAAAATAAAAATAACCCTATGTTTCAAACAACTTTATTTGGAAAACAAATAGATAATCCAATAGGAATGGCAGCTGGTTTTGATAAAAATGCAGAAGTTTATAATCCTTTATTTAAATTAGGATTTGGATTTGTGGAAGTTGGAACTGTAACTCCTTTAAAGCAATATGGAAATTCAAAGCCTAGAGTTTTTAGGCTCGAAGAAGATCAAGCACTTATTAATAGGTTGGGATTTAATAGTTTTGGAGCTGAAGATATAAATTCTAGAATTAGATCAAATACTCCAACAGGATTATTGGGCATCAATATAGGGCCAAACGAAGACACTAAAGATCGATTAAACGACTACTTAATTGGCCTTAGAACATTCCATGACATTTCAGATTATATAACAATCAATATTTCATCACCTAATACTGAAAATCTTAGAGACTTTCATGATCAAATTAAACTTGAAGAATTAATAAGTTCTATAGAGCAAGAAAAAAAAAAATTAAAATCAAAAACACCAATAGTAGTTAAAATTTCGCCAGATATTTCAAAAGAACAAGCTACTCAAATAAGTCAAATATTATTGAAACATGAAATTAAAGGCATAATCGTTTCTAATACTACAGAAGGAAATAGAGAAAAGTTGCAGAGCACTTCAAAATATCAAAAAGGCGGATTGTCAGGCAAACCACTAGAGACAATATCTAATCAATTAATCAATATATTTTATAATTTATTAAAAGGTAAAATTGAAATTATCGGGGTAGGCGGCGTTGATTCTGGTAAAAGTGCATATGACAAATTTTTATCCGGAGCAAATTTTATACAGTTATATACTGGGATGGTTTATCAAGGTCCCAACATTGTAGGTAAAATAAAAAAAGAACTTAAGGAAATATTGATAAATGAAAATGTAAGTAATTTTAAAGATATAGTTGGGAAGAAAAGTAATTAACTTTATTTAGCTTTACTTAATATACTTTTTTTTAAATTAGAAAAAAATTTTCGAATAAAAGCACCCGCAACCCCTATCACTATTGCAAAAATAATCGAAATTACTCCATAGTGAATTGGAACGTCCCTAGAAAGATCTCTAATGAAATTTGAAAAAGGACCTAAATTTTTTGTGCCATTTTCAATTATTTGTTTTGCTTCATGTACAGCAAAAAAGCTATCGTATGCAATAGCTATGCCAACGCCTAATAAAAGAACTGCTAAAAGGGTTTTTAGCTCTGAACTATCAATAGATTCTCCAATTTTTTGTCCAATTTGAACGCCTAATATTGATCCACAGATTAATATTGCAACTAAAATTAAATCTATAGATCCGTAATTAAACGCATGAAGAGCTGTTACAATTGCACTAACAAAAATAGTCACAAATAAAGATGTTCCTGGAATTAATTTTGTCGGCATGCCGATAATATAAATCATTGCAGGAACCAATATAAATGCACCACCAATACCCATAATAGCCGCAATAAATCCAACCAATAAACCTATTATAATTGGAGTAAAAGCACTTTCATATAATTGAGATTTTTTAAATCTCATTCTTAAAGGAAGACCATGTATCCAATAATGTGAATGTAATTTTTTTTTTATAACAATTTTTTTTCTGGCTCTATCTATTTCTCCAATACCTTGAACTAACATTGCTGTTCCTATGATAGCTAATACGTACATGTACGCTAAGGAAATAACTATATTAATTTTTCCAATTTCTTTAAAGTAAGTAAAAGTGAGAATTCCAAGGATCGTTCCTCCTATTCCACCTATAACAATCATTCCTCCCATTTTATAATCTAATGTGTTTTTTAGCCAATGTGTCGTTGAGCCTGAAACAGATGTAGCCAGTATATTGTTTGCTTCATTTGCTACTGCATAAGTTGGAGGTATACCTAAAAAAATTAAAAATGGAGTCATAAGAAATCCACCACCAACTCCAAACAATCCTGAAAGAATGCCAACCAATGTGCTGAGAAGAAAAATTTCCAATACGTTTATTGATACTTCTGCTATTGGTAGAAATAATTCCATATTTATCTATTTTACTAATTAATGTCGAAGATCAATTTAGTCAACTTATTATATATAAACTTGACGAGATCATTATCCCATCTTATATAGTCACTAAAATATTATGACTAAAAAATGTGAATTAACTGGAAAAATGCCTCTTAAAGGTCATAAGGTGAGTCATGCTAATAATAAAAGCAAACGAAGGTTTTTACCGAATTTGAAAAAGGTAAAGTTTACTAGCGAGATTTTAAAAAGAAATTTAAGATTAAATGTATCAAATGCTGCAGTTCGATCTGTGGACAAAAAAGGAAGTTTTGATCAATTTTTGAAAGATGTAAAAAATAAGAATTTGTCACAAAGATTAAAAAAAATTAAGAAAACAATCCTAGCAAAATCTGCTTAATGAATAGACTATTATTACTTCTCCCAGTTTTAATGGGAGTGGTTGTATTATCTTCAAATTATTTAGTTCAATTTCCAATTAGATATTATGGCTTAGAAGAAATATTAACTTATGGAGCATTTACCTATCCTATTGCATTTTTAATTACAGACTTAGCTAACAGGTCTTATGGCAAATTAGCCGCAAGAAAAATTGTATATATTGGTTTTATTGTAGGTATTTCTTTTACACTTTTTTTTACAACAAATTTTTCAAATTTAATTTCAATAAGAATTGCTATAGGATCAGGTACAGCATTCATTGTTGCTCAATTATTAGATGTACAAATCTTTGATAAATTAAGAAAGAAAATATGGTTTGTTGCGCCATTAATATCTTCTTTTATTGGATCAATTGTTGATACCTTTTTATTCTTTTCAATTTCATTTTATGGAACTGGAATAGCTTGGGTAACATTGTCTATTGGAGATTTAGCTGTCAAAATTTTTATGACTTTATTAATGTTAATTCCTTTTAGATTATTATTAGGTACTTTTAAGGCTTCGTAGTTAAAATATTTATTTATACAAAAATTTGTAAGATAAAATTTTGTAAGCTAATTTAGCTACTAAAAAATTGTAAGAATTAAATCCTTTAATAGGAGCCAACTCATTTATATCAGCTCCAACAATATTAGAGTTTTTGGATGCTATTTTTATAATATTTAATGTTTCATCCCACAACAATCCACCAGGTTCTGGTGTTCCCGTTGCAGGCATTATGCTCGAGTCTAAACTATCAACATCGAAAGTTAGATATACGGTTTTACCATTGATCATTTTTTTGAATTTATTTAAATTCCACTTCATTTTGTCTTTTGCCCAAAAAATATTAATTCTTGAATAATTTTTTTTTAAATAAGGTATCTCACTGGCCGAAATATTTCTTATCCCAAAAGAAATTACAGATACATTTTTATAATCAAGACATCTTTTTATTGCAGATGCATGAGAAAATTTATTACCATTATAGCTTTCTCTTAAATCTGCATGTGCATCAAAATGTAATAAACATAATTTCTTATATTTTTTGACAAATGGATTAATACATCCTGGTGTAATAGAATGTTCTCCCCCAAAAGTTATTGGAAAA
>CACLNK010000048.1 GCA_902608305.1 uncultured Pelagibacteraceae bacterium
ATATATTATCATTAATAAATAATTAAATAAATATGCGCCAATATCTTCAAAATAAAAAAGGGTTAGTTCAAAATGTCTTTAACAAAGTTTATGACAAATATGACCTAATGAATGATTTTATGTCTTTAGGAATCCATAGGTTGTGGAAAAAAAATTTAATTAATTGGATGTCACCTTCGCCAAAAAAAAAATTAATCGATATGGCATGTGGTACTGGTGATTTAGGAAAGCTTTTTTTAGAACATACTAATTATACGGGAAAAGTAGTATGCGTCGATCCTAACTCTGGAATGTTAAAAAAGGGGACTGAACGACTAAAAAAATACAATAATATAACTTGGAAGAAGGGATATGCTGAAAAAATTTTAGCGCCCAATAATTCTTTTGATTACTACACTATAAGTTTTGGTCTTAGAAATGCAAAAAATATTAACAAATCTTTAAAGGAAGCTCATAGAGTTTTAAAGCCAGGTGGTAGATTTTTATGTTTAGAGTTTTCAAAAGTTCAAAATTCTCAACTAAATGCTTTTTATAAAAAATATAGCAAATTAATTCCAAGTATAGGAGAAGTAATTGTTGGTGAAAAAAAACCTTACAAATACTTAATTGAAAGTATAGAAAATTTTATGAATCAAGAAGAATTAATTGAATTAATGTACAAAAATAATCTTGCTAAATGCTCATATAGAAATTTAAGTGGTGGTATTGTTGCGATACACTCTGGATGGAAGATATAATGATTAATAAAATTATAATATTATTTAAAATAGCTAGAAAATTGGCTCAATCGGATGCTATAAAAATAATTTCAAAATTTCAGGAACCTCCAAAAATAATAAAGTTTTTTTCTTATTTATTATCTTTTTCTTTTTCAAACTCAAATAAATCAGTAGATAAAAATCTAAATGATGAACAAAAATTATGTAATTCTATTCAAGAAATGGGAACTACTTTTATTAAACTTGGACAATTTTTATCTACAAGACCAGATATTATCGGTGATGAAATTGCACAGCAATTAGAAACTCTTCAAGATAAACTACCTCCGTTTTCTTCTGTTGAAGCAAAAGAAATTATGAAAAAAGAACTTGGTGAAAATAACTACAATTCTTTAATCAATATAAGTGAACCGATCGCTGCAGCATCAATAGCTCAAGTACATAAAGCTCAAATAAATGATAATGGAATAATAAAAGATATTGCAATTAAAATATTAAGACCAAATATCAAAAAAACTTTTAATGAAGAAATCGATGCATTAATGCTTCTGGCTTTTATAATTGAAGGAACAGTAAAAAAAACTAAAAGATTAAAACTTGTTGAAGTTGTTTTTTTGCTAAAAGAAATAACCGACCTAGAAATGGATTTAAGATTTGAAGCAGCTGCTGCCAATGAATTTCTCGAAAATACAAAAAATGATTTAGGTTTTAATGTTCCAAAAATTTTTTGGAATTTTACAAACGAAAATATATTAACTTTAGAATGGATTGATGGAATATCCATTAGAGAAAAAAAGGAATTAGAAAAAAGAAATATAGATACTAAAAAACTTGCAACAAATATGATTCAACACTTCTTAAGACATGCCGTAAGAGATGGCTTTTTCCATGCTGATATGCACCAAGGCAACTTATTTGTTAATGAAAACGGAGAAATTATATCAATTGATTTTGGAATAATGGGAAGGTTAGATAAATTAAACCGAAGATACCTTGCAGAAATTTTATATGGTTTCATAAAAAGAGATTATAAAAAAGTAGCTGAAATTCATTTAAGAGCTGGGTTAGTTCCTAAAAATGTTTCAATTGATGAATTTGCTCAAGCTTTAAGATCAATAGGTGAACCAATTTTTGGACAATCGGTTAAAGATATTTCTGGTGGTAATTTGTTAAAACAGCTTTTTGAAATTACTGAAAAATTTAATATGCAAACACAGCCACAATTATTATTACTTCAAAAAACAATGGTAGTTGTGGAAGGTGTTGCAAGAAAACTCAATCCTGAAACTAACATTTGGGAAACCTCAAGACCAATTTTAGAAAATTGGTTAAAAGAAACTAAAGACCCTATGATTTCTTTTAATGAAACTATTAAAAATACTTCTGAGGTTATTAAGCGCCTACCAGAATTGCCAGAAATTATGGATAAAGCAAATCAAGCTTTAACATATTTTGCCAGTGGCCAAATACCACAAAACTCAAATTCTTACTTGGCCTTAAGTGAAAAAAAATCAGAAATGATAACTCTAAGAAATCAGACGGCAATAGGTTTATTATTGCTTGTAATTTTAGGTCTATTAGTATTTTAATTCTCTATTATGAAAAATATTGATAACAAAAAAATATTACTAATTATTTGTGGTGGAATTTCAGCATATAAAAGTCTTGAAATTATAAGATTATTAAAAAAAAAAGGAGCTACTGTAAAAACTATTCTTACAAAAAGTGCAAAGGAATTTGTTACTCCTTTATCAGTTGCATCACTTTCACAAGAAAAGGTTTATGATGATTTATTTAGCACTGAAAATGAATCAGAAATGGATCATATATCGCTTTCAAGATGGTCTAATTTAATACTAGTTGCACCAGCAACTGCAAATACTATCTCAAAATTAAGTAAAGGTTCTTCAGATGATTTGGCCTCAACTGTAATGCTTGCTTCAGATAAAGACATTTTTTTAGCCCCGGCGATGAATGTCAGAATGTGGGAACATCCTTCAACTAAAGAAAATCTAAATAAATTAAAAAAATATGGTTATAAAATAATTGGTCCTGAAATAGGTGACATGGCGTGTGGTGAATTTGGTGAAGGTAAAATGACAGAACCTAATGAAATTATAAAACAAATTGAATCTTATTTTCTTAATTTAAATAAAAATAAAAAATTTAAAGCCTTAGTTACAACGGGACCTACTTATGAATATATTGATCCTGTTAGATTTATAACTAATAAATCAAGTGGCAAACAAGGTTTTGAATTAGCTAAAGCATTATCAAAAAAAGGATTTGAAACCACATTAATATCAGGTCCAACAAATTTGAAAATTAATAATGATATAAATCTAATACAGGTAGAAACGGCAGAAGAAATGTTTAAAGCAACACAAAATAATTTGCCAACGGATGTTGCAATTTTTGCTGCAGCTGTTGCT
>CACLNK010000049.1 GCA_902608305.1 uncultured Pelagibacteraceae bacterium
GTATACAGTCATTATTTTTGGTCTCATTTTTATTTTTTATTTCTATATTAACTCCAGGTACATATTTTCCAACTTTAAGCTTATTATCTTCAATAATGTAGTCAATTTCTGATGATATTTTAAAAAAATTTAAACTTGTTGTGCTTTTTGCTGGAGCTCCATAACCAATTATAGATTTGTATTTCGTTTTCAAAAATTGAATATTGTTAACTACTTTTTCCTTTAAATTTTCTATATTTTTTCCAAACTTAAAATAAGTTTTTAGATTATTTAAGCCAAAATCTTTTTCTATTTGTATTAATTGACTTACTGAAGTTTTAACTTCTACATTAGGATTTTTGCTAACGTAGACTCTTAACGATCCACCATGAGTATTTATTCTTTCAGCATCAAATATTTTACAACCTAAATTATTAAAAAACATTTCTAAAGCTGTTAATGACCAATAGTTTGTATGTTCGTGATAAATATTATCAAAAGTTAAGTCCTTCAGAGTATTCAGTAAATATTGAACTTCAATCACTATTGATCCTTCATCTTTTATTAATTTTTTCATACATTCGGCCATAGATTTTAAATCGTCAGCATGTGCAAATACATTTGAAGCTAAAACTAAATCAGCGTTACCTTTGATATTTTTGATTGCTTCGTTATTAAGATAACCATTATAAGTTTTAATATTGTTCTTATTAGCTAGATCACTTATATTTTTTGCAGGTTCAACACCTTGGATATTTTTGTAACCCAAATCAAGAAAAGGTTTGAGACAGATGCCATCATTGCTTCCAATATCAATGATATAAGCATCTTTTTTTAAGTTAAATTTATTAATATATTTTTTACAGGATTCTTTAAAATGATTTCTAAAAGTTTCTGTAGTTGATGATTGATACAAATAATTTTTAAACATTTTATCACTATCGATAACAACAGAAAGTTGGCAATTAAAACATTTCTCACAAACATTAAGTTCCAAAGGGTATAATTCTGCTTTCTGGTTTTTATTATCTAGCAAATTATTTGCTAACGGCTGATATCCTAGTGACAAAACTCTTTTTAATTTATTTGAACCACAACATCTGCAGTCAAATTTATAAATGTGACTTAATAAATCTCTTTCAGATTCATTAACTAATTTATGGGGAAGAGTGTGAGTAATACCATAATTTTTATGTTCTCTCTCGCCTCTTACTAAGTTAAGAAATATGGAGTCTTTAGTAAAAACCATCGTATGAGCCACATTTGGTTTTGTCACAATCATGTCTCCTTCGTTAACTACGTGAGTAACTTTAATTGAATTTTTATTGAGTAGATCTTTGTAAATACTTATAAATTGCCCTTTAACTAGTAAACATTTTTGTTCTTGAATGGGATGAAAATGGTTTGCTCTAATAGTTCCTTTTTTAGATTCTATATATCCAATTAAATTTATTGGCTCAGGAAGTTCGTAATTACTTATTTTTCCTCTTTCGTCAACAAATTCATTTTTTCCTTTAAAAACATATTCTAATGAATTATTAAATTTTTCGTAAGACCATTTTTCTATCATTTCTTTAATAGAGTTATCTAAATCATGCAAAAATTTAAAACCTGTATTTAGTAGTTTCTTATTTGATAAAGTGTAACCAAGATTTGGAGTTTCATCATCAGTAACTTCAATCGAAATGTTTGGATTATATTTTTTACACATTTCTGCAACTTGTTTCACAGTTACAGATTCTTTAGCCAAGTTAAATGTTTCTTTTTTTATCTTATCATTTTCTTCCATAAATTTCATACATCTGACCACATCAATTAATGGAACCAAACTTTTTATTTGCTTACCTCCTGAAAATAATTTTATAGTTCCATTCTGAGAAGCTATTTTTGAAAATAAATTTGGCATTATATTTATTCTCATTGTGTCTAAAGAGTATCCGTAAACTGAACCAAGTCTTAAAATAATATAATTTTTATTAGACTTTCTTATATCTTCTTCATTTTGAACTTTGCTGGTAGAATACATTAATATTGGTTTAGGTTTTTCTATTTCATCAATATCTAGTTTTGTTTCTTTAAATCCTTCAAATATTACATGAGTAGATGGAAATATGATTTTACATTTTTCTGAAATTGAATCTAAAATATTATTGGTTCCATCAATCGCGGTTGCTCTTATTTTTTCATCGAGTTCACTACTAGATTCTTTTTTAACATACGCAACATCAGTTACACCTGCAAGGTGATGGACTATATCCGCATCTTTTAAATGTTTTTTTAAAAAATCTAAATCAAGTATATGGCCTTGAAAAAATTCAATATTCCAATCTTTAAATTGGTTCACTCTTTCAGATACAAATCGATTATCTAATGCAACTATCTTGTTGAACCAACTTTCTCCTGAGTAGATTTTGCATAGTTCAGTGCCTAAATATCCAAGAGCTCCTACAATAACTATTTTTTTCATATCTCAAAAGGCTCTAGTAAACTGAGCTATTACAGTAATTAATTTGTATTGATTTATAATAGTTTTTATTTTTGATGCAACTAACTATTTTGTTGAATTTGCTTTTTAAGAAGTAATTATAAAAAATTATAATATTATATTTTCATAACTTTTTTTAAGTAAATTATTGGAAATAACAAAAATGGCGCACAAGACTCGAATACAATTCGATTTAACCCAGTTATCACCACAGTTTTAAAATGAGGTGTAGCGGAAAAATATACAAAATATATAAAAAAAACATTCAAAATTAAATAAAA
>CACLNK010000050.1 GCA_902608305.1 uncultured Pelagibacteraceae bacterium
AGTATTGCAAGAATTAGAAGAACATCAAAAAGCAATAAGTAGTTTTGAAAAAGCAATCCAAATTAACCCCAATTATGTACTCGCGTATAATAATCTTGGAAAGGTATTTGGAGAATTAAACGAATTTAATAAATCTGCCAGTTACTATGAAAAAGCATTAAAATTAGATCCAAATCGAAAAGAAACTTGTGGAGGTTATGGTTATTTATTGCTTAAATTTAATCAACACGCTAAAGCTTTATCATATATTAAAAAGAGCACAGGTTTTATTAGTTTTACACAAAAAGATTTTAAGATTATCTGAAAACAATAAAATGAAAAGAATAAATATTAACTCACAACAAACACATTTTATTGGATGTTGGAATTTAGAAAATAACAAGTTATGCAGTGAAATAATTAATTTATTTGAAAATAATAAAAATTTACAATTACAAGGTATCTCTGGTGACGGCGTTGATACAAAAATAAAAAAAACTACCGATATTACTGTTAGCCCAAGTGATTTAAAAAAACCAAAATTTGAAATTCTAAAAAAATATATTGGTGAATTGCACAAATGCTTTTTAGATTATCAAAATCAATGGCCTTTTTTAAAGTCAATGCTTAATACTCTTTATGTGCCCTCATTTAATATACAAAAATATCTTCCTGGAGATCATTTTGCCTCACTTCATAGTGAAAGAACATCGTTAAGTACCTTACATAGACTGTTTGCTTGGATGACTTATCTTAATGATGTTGATGATGGAGGCCAAACAAATTTTAGTCATTATGGAATAAAAATAAAACCAGAAACTAGTAAAACTCTAATTTGGCCAGCAGAATGGACACATGCTCATACTGGAGAAGTTCTAAAAAGTGGAACAAAGTACATAGTCACAGGCTGGATGCACTTTCCAACGTCTGATGAAGAAATCAAACAAAATAAGTGAACGAAGAAACAAGAAATTAAGAATAATGGTAGCGGGAAGTGGGATCGAACCACTGACCTCGGGCTTATGAGTCCCGCGCTCTAACCAACTGAGCTACCCCGCCATTCAATTAGTATTGATATATAATACTTTTTATTTTTGATGCAATCAATAATAATGGTAAAAACAGTTTTTACCCTAAGTGATATTAGATATATTTAAAATATTACATATTGCAAGATTTTATCTTCAGTAAATTTATGTTTAAAAATTTATTTAAAAGAAATTTTATTTTTTTTGGTTTTGTAGTTTTTTTTATTTTTATTTTTTGGTTATTTATTTTTGTACCACCTCAAACAGATGAATTTAGTCCTTATAATAGCATCACTTGTTTAAATTTTGAAAACTATGATTTAGCATTTATGAATACATATAGTTTTTCATGCAAAAATTTAACCTATAAATTTTTTGGTTTTGAATTTTATAAAAGCTTTCCATATATAGGAAACATTAATGCATTGTTATATTATCCAATATATAAAGTTTATCCTGAAATTTATAGTCACTATATATATGGAACTATTTTTTTAATTATATTTTCATTAGTAACAATTAAATCTTTAAAGGTTGAATTAAAAATGGTATTGCTACCACTTTTATATTTTCCTTTAGCTTTTAACTACATACATGATAGTGGTCCAATTAAAATGGCTTGTTTAAGTTTTCCGTTATTAATTTTTTTATTTAATGAAATATCTAAAAATCAATCGTTTAATAAAAAAAATTTATACCAAACTATAATAATTTCATTGATAATAATATTGGCGATTGAAGAAAAAGTTTTTTATATTTATTTAGCACCAGGTGTTTTCTTAGGTGCATACATTTTTTCTCAAGGTTATAAAAATTTTAAATTTAATTACTCAAAAAAATTTATTAATTTTAAGTTCACTAGAAATTTTTTATTGAATATTTTTATTTTATTAAGCTTAGTTTCCGTTGGTTTAATTTTCATATTATTATTTATTCAAAAATATATTCCAAGATTTCAAATGGATGTTCCATTGCTAGTTTATTTGAGTGGTATATTAGTTCATTTTAGAACAGAATCTCTCTTTACTACTTTTAAATTTGCTCTAACATATCTAATGTCGCCACTATCATATACTAGGAGAGTTTTTCCCATACCATTAGATGTAAGTAGTATTTACAATATAGTTTCTTTTTTAAGTTTTATGCCGATAGCAATAATCATATTCAGTTTTTATAGGAAAAATAAAAAATTTTTTAGAAAAATATCCATTCCATTTATTTTAACTTTAATTATATTTTTTATTACAGGAAACACCGATCAACCACACCATTATGTTTATCTACATTTGTTTGTTTTATTTACTCTAATAATTTTTGCAAATAAGAATAATCATAATTATACCATCTCCATCTTAGCCTTGATTTTTATGATGTCAGTCAATATATTTTTAACTTCTTTTTTTACTAAAACGGATAAATTTCTGTCTAAAGTTGAAGTAAATAAAATTATATTAATTCCAGAAATTAATACAAATGATAAAAAAATTTTGAACTTTTCAGATTGGGGTGGATATTGGCAAGCATCATTGTATAGGCAAACTGATAATAATATAGTTACTATGATATCTCCTCTTGATAGTAAAAAAGCGAAAGATCTTACTAATTTAATGAAAAAATTAAATTTAAATAATTTTTTTAATATTTGCTCAAACTGTAATCAAAAGACTTTAAAAGATTACTTTCCCAATTCAAATGATATAAAATTAATAAAAAATGGTGAT
>CACLNK010000051.1 GCA_902608305.1 uncultured Pelagibacteraceae bacterium
TTTGAGTTAACATCACCAAAGCATATCCGCCTTGAATTTGAAAAAGAGCATCAACAATTTTATCTATAGTTTTATTTCTCTTTGATTTAGCTATTAATTGAACAATAGTTTCAGTATCGGACGTACTATAAAAAATTGCACCATCTTCGACTAATTTTTTTCTTAAAGTAATTGCATTAGTGAGGTTACCATTATGAGCTACTCCAATACCTCCAGCATTAGTATCTGCAAAAAAAGGTTGAATATTTCTTAGCGTAGTCCCTCCCGTAGTACTATATCTATTATGGCCAATGGCATAATTTCCAGGCAAATTTTTTAAAATTTTTTCTTTGTTAAAATTATCACCAACTAGCCCAAATCTTTTTTCTGAATGATAATTCTTTCCATCATATGAAACGATACCACAGCCTTCTTGCCCTCTATGTTGTAAGGCATGCAAACCTAATGCTGTAAGAGTAGATGCATCGATACTATTACTGATACCAAAAACTCCACATTCTTCTTTTAACTTTGGGCTATATATCTTTAATCTTTTCTTTAGATTCTTTATATTTTTTCTCATTTGGAAATTCTTTAATTAGATAATTACTACCTTTTTTAACATATGGAAAGGACCATGATGTTTTGGTGTTTAGTGGCCAATTTTTATAATTATAGAATATATTAACGGTTGAAAATATACATACGCAAATAATATAGCCTTTTAAAAATCCAAAAAAGAATCCAAAAACAGAATCTAGTTTGCCAAGGCCAGAATATTTAACCGCTTTACTTATTCCTCTATTAATCATTAGAATTGTAAAGATTACAATAACAAATATTCCAATACCCAAAATAACATCTAACACATATTCATTATCTATAATATTGCCAATATAAGATTTTACTCTAGGAAAGAGAATTAATGTAATAACGTATGCCAATAACCATTTTGCTGCTGCTAGCAAACTTAAAACAAATCCTTTATTTGAGCATTGAATAATGGAGTACAAAGTAATAATTAAATAAATTAAATCAAAGGCAACAATATTTTTATAAAAATCTTGAAAAAACTCGACCATTTAACCAATCTGTGTCTTAAAAGGCTTTATTATTAATAATAATTTAGGCAACAAGGTTAAAACAGAAATCATTGCTAATAACATTGCTATACCAGTAAATATACCAAAATAAATAGTAGGTATAAAGTTTGAAAAAACTAAAATGGAAAATCCAAAAACAATTGTTATAGAAGTATTTAATATAGCAACACCTACTGTTGAATGGCAAAGTTTAAGAGTTTCTTGGTAATTATTATTTAATGAAAATTCTTCTTTGAATCTGTAAATATAGTGAATACTATTATCTACAGCTATACCAATCGTTATAGCTGCAATTGTAATAGTCATCATATCCAAGGGTATCCCAAGCAAACCTATTATTCCTAAGATAAAAAATGCAGCAATAAAATTTGGTACTACACCAATTAAAGATAAAGTTAAATTTCTAAATAATACTAAAAACATGATAAAAATACCAACCATAACGAAACCAAGTGTTAAAATTTGAGATTTAAATAAACTTTGTAATAAATTATTAAATAAAATTAAAACTCCAGCTAATTTAAATTCTTCTTTCGTAAGCTTAAGTTGATTTTCTAAATCATATTGAATTTTTTTAATTAACTCATTTCTTCTTAGTCCTTCTTGAGAATCTTTAATTCTTAGATTAATCCTAGCTTCGTTGTGTTCTATTGAAATGTAAGGATCTACTATTTCTTTTTTAATGGAATCGGGAATTTTACTATAGAGAACTCCCATTTCTAAAGTTCCAAGCTCTTTATTATTATTTAATTTTTCTGCTACTTTTAAAATAGATGAGAAAGACAAAACTTTTCCAACACCGTCTAAATTATCAAGGTAAGTATGTACTTTATCAATCTTATCTATTTTATCTTTTGTGAACCAGTATTTTTCATTATCTAAATCATCATCTTCACCCCAATCATCAACATCATCTTCTTCTTTAGTGTCTTTTACTTTTGAAGGAAATTTTAAAATTATTTCTAGAGGGGTGGTTCCACCGAGTTTATCATCTATAAGCTTCATGCCTTTATAAATTTCAGTATTTTTATTAAAATAATTTATAAAACTATTTTCTACTTCTAACTTGCTAATTCCTATAATGCTTAAAAATACGACTAAAGCAGTAACTGAAAAAATAGTTTTAGAATTATTGATAGCAATATTGCTTAAAAAATCTGTAATAATTGATTTATTTTCTTCTTTAATTTCAACTTTATTGTCTGATAAAAAATTTAATATTGTTGGTAACAAAGTAAAGGTGATAATGAATGAAGTGATTAAACCTAAAGTCATCATCCAACCAAAATCGATAATTGGTTTTATTTCGCTAAAAATTAAAGACAAAAAAGCACACACTGTTGTTAAAACCGTATAAAGAATTGGCCAAAACATTTTACCTGTTGTCATTAAAATAACATTTGTATTTTTTAGATCAGGATTTTCTTTTTTAATTTGAAGAAATCTTACACTCATGTGGATATTCATGGCCATTGTTAAAATCAACATCAAAGCAATAAAGTTTGACGAAATTACAGTTACTTTCCATCCTAATAATCCTAACAATCCTGTCATTATTATAACTGCAAAGAAGCAACTACTTAGGGGCACAATTATCCAAAGTA
>CACLNK010000052.1 GCA_902608305.1 uncultured Pelagibacteraceae bacterium
AGTATTGCAAGAATTAGGAGAACATCAAAAAGCAATAAGTAGTTTTGAAAAAGCAATCCAAATCCAATCCAATTATGCAGATGCTCACTATAATCTTGGAATAGTATTGCAAGAATTAGGAGAACATCAAAAAGCAAAAAGATTTTATCAAATGGCAGTGAAATATGAACCTGAAAATTTAGCTCATCTTTACCATCTGAGCAGATTAGATAAAAAAATTTTACATTCAAATTTAAAAAACAAAATATATGAAATTATAGAAAAAAATAATTCTACAAAAAAAAATATTGCCTATGGAAATTTTTTGTTATCAAAATACGAGCTAAAGATTAAGAAATATAAAAATGAATTTGATCATTTATTAAAAGGACATCAATATTATTTTGAGTCGGAAAAGCAAAAATTTAAAAAAAGAGTTGAATATTTGTTAAATGTATTGCCTAAAAGAAAGGAGCTAATTAATTTAAATATACATAATAAAAATACTAAAATGGAAAATTATGCAATAAAACCAATTTTTATAATTGGAGTCCCAAGATGTGGATCAACATTAATAGAAAAAATAATTGCATCAGGCAGCCAATATATTCCTATTGGGGAAGAGACAGTTATTATAGATACTGTTGTAGAAAATCTAATAAATCACAAACAATCATTAAGTGCAGATATAGAAAACTTTCAAACAAAAATAGTTGATGCTTACAAAAAAAAAGGATTAGTTCAAGAAAAGAGTGATTATATGTTTACCGATAAAAGCTTAGAAAATTTCTTCTATATAGACATAATAAAAGAAATTTTTCCGCAAGCAAAAGTAATTAATTGTAGAAGAAACGCTCTATCTTCTATTATATCTACTTTAAAAAATAACTTAATATTTTTGGCGTGGACACATAATTTAGAACATATTTTTAAATACTATGATATTTATTATCAAATGATTAAAAATTTTAAAAAGACTCTTCCCAATTTTATTTATGATTTACAATATGAAAAATTTGTTAGTAATCCAGAAAATGAGGCAAAAAAATTAATGAAATTCTGTGGCTTACCTTGGGATATAAAATGTTTGGAATTTTATAAAAGAAGAGATTTAATCTCTAAAACAACAAGCAATGTTCAAATTAGAAAAGCTATTTATAAAGACTCAATAAACAAGTATTTACCGTATAAGCAATTTTTATCCAGATACGGAAATAAATATTCTTGGTTTAATTGACGAAAAAGCCTGAAAACTTTATGCTAGATTTGAAAATTTTAAAAGAACAATTTTATAACTAATTTTTTATTATGAAAAAAAATGAAAGTCTTCCAAAAAAAATTTCTGTTTTTCCTTTATCAAATTTTATAATTTTTCCAAATACATCGGTACCTTTGAATATCTTTGAACCAAGATATATTAAAATGATAGATGATAGCATGAAAAATGATCGTATTATTGGCATGATTCAACCAAAGAAACAAAAAAAGAATATTCCAGATTTATATTCCGTGGGATGTGCTGGAAAGATTACAAGCTTTAACGAAAGTGATGATGGAAGATACTTAATAGTTCTCAGTGGAATAAGTAGATTCAAAATATTAAAAGAAATTACTAATAATAAACCTTATAGAGAGTGTGAAGTAAATTTTGATAAATATAATAAAGATATTAAAAAAGATTATAATGAAATTAAATTTTCTGATCTTGAACTTATATTTAGAAACTTAAAGTCTCTTTTTAAAAAAAAAGGTTATATTATTAATTGGAAAGAATTAGAAAAACAAAACCTAAACCAAACAATAAATACTTTAGCTATGGCTTCGCCTTTTTCTCGTGAGGAAAAACAAATTTTACTTGAAACAATAGATGTTAATAATAGAAAAACAGAACTAGAAAAAATTTTAAATACTTATGTTTCTGATGATTTTCATAATACAACTATTCAATAAATATTAAATTCTTAAACCTTTATCTGCATATTTTATAGCTAAATTATTAAATAACTTATTGTTATCTAAATAATTAAATAATTTTTTAGAAAAGGGTTTTAAAAAATAATTATTACTGTTAAAAAATTCATAAATAAAATCATTTCCATAGGCAAATATAAAATTTAGATGTTTGGTTTTATTTTCAAACTCTTGATACATAGAATGATCAATTGGGAGCCCTAGACTCTCTTTATTTTCAATTAAATTTAAGAAAACTTTAATATCTCTTAAAGTCATATTAAAACCCTGGCCAGCTAATGGATGTATTTGATGTAAGCCATCTCCAAATGCTAAAATATTTTTATAATAATAATTTCTTAAAGTTTTTAAGTTCAACTTAAATGTTTCTAATTTATTAATTGATTTAATTTTATATTCATTATTATATTTTAAAATTAATTTTTTAAATTCAATTTCATTTAAACTCATATTATTAATACTTTTATTTTTAATTGAATAAACAACCGAAGTTTGTAATTTAGAAATTGGTAGAAAGGCCAGCGGACCAAATTTGGTAAAAATTTGGATTGCTTTTTTATTATTTTTTTTTTTGTGATTTATAATGGTAACATAAGCTGTACTATTATAGTTTTTAGAAATTTTTTTATCAAAATATCTTTTGCTAATCAGATTATTTCCATCACAGTTAATAATTAAATCAAATTTTTTACTATT
>CACLNK010000053.1 GCA_902608305.1 uncultured Pelagibacteraceae bacterium
AATAGTTTGTTTTTCTATGGTAATTTTAATATTTTCAGGTATATCAAATTTTATATCGTGGCTAAAACCAAGCTGCAAACTTAATTTCTTATCTTTTAAAGAAGCTCTGTAACCAACTCCTACAAGTTCTAGAGTTTTTTCATAGCCTTTGCTTGTGCCAATTACTGCATTATTAACTAAACTTCTATTCATGCCCCAAAGTCTTTTTGTTTCTTCATTAATCTTTTTTGGCTTAATTGAAATCTTTTTTTCTGAATTTATATCTAAATCAAAAATTTCAGTATCAATTTTTAATGATTTTTTTCCTAACGGTCCGTCTATATTTAGTATGTTCCCGTTCATAGCCACTTTAACTTTTTCTGGAATCGATATATTTATTTTCCCAATTTTAGACATTAAAATACCTTACAAATAATTTCTCCACCTACCTTTTGCTTTCTAGCATCAATATCCGTCATAACACCTTTTGGTGTTGAGATAATAGCTATACCTAATCCATTATTGATTTTTGGTAAGCTTTCTGCGCTAGAAAAAATTCTTCTTCCTGGTTTGGAAACTCTCTCTATTGTACTTATTACAGGAGATCCATAATTATATTTAAGATTAATTTCTAAATCAGGCTTATTTCCTTGATTTTCATTAACTTTATAATCGATAATAAAACCTTCATTTTTTAGTACATCGGCAATTTTTGCCTTAAATTTAGATGAAGGTAATACAACTTTTTTATGATTTCTTACTTGTGCATTTTTTAACCTTGCTATCATATCTCCTATAGGGTCACTTAAACTCATTTTTTTTCCTTTCTACCAGCTTGATTTAATCATACCTGGAATTTTACCTTCTAAACCAAGTTTTCTTAATGCTATTCTTGATATTTTTAATTTTCTATAAACACCATGGGGTCTTCCAGTAATTTGACATCTATTCCTTATTCTTGTACTTGAGGAATTCCTTGGCAAATTTGATAATTTCTGCTGTGCCTTAAAACGTTCTTCTAAAGGTAGTTTTTTATTCATTATAATTTTTTTTAATTCACTTCTTTTTTTTTTAAATTTTTCAGAAAGTTGAATTCTTTTATTATTTTTATTAATTGAGCTTAGTTTTGCCATGTTAATTATTCCTTTCATTCATAAACGGAAAATTTAATTTATTTAATAAAGCTATACTGTGATTTGTATTAATTGAAGATATAACTATAGTGATATCCAAACCTTTTATTTTATCAACTTTATCAAAATTAACTTCAGGAAAAATTATATGCTCTTTAATACCAAGAGTATAATTGCCAAATTTATCAAATGCTTTCGGAGATAATCCTCTAAAATCCTTAATCCTTGGAAGTGCAATATTAACCAATCGATCAATAAATTCATACATTTTATTTTCTCTCAACGTTACTTTTAAACCAGCATTTGTATTTTTTCTCGTTTTAAAGTTTGAGATTGATTTTTTAAATTTTGTTATAATAGGTTTTTGTCCAGTAATTTTTGCAAGATCTTCTTCACATGCTTTTAAAATTTTTTGATCATTTCCATCTACTCCTAAACCCATATTTAGTACAACTTTTTGTAATTTCGGTGACATATAAGTGTTTTTAAAACCAAATTTTTCTTTAAGCTCAGGTATAATTTGTTTTATATATAATTCTTTTAATCTGGGTATCATTTTTTAATTTCAATTTTTTTATTTTTATTTTTTGACTCAATAATTGTTAAATTAGAAATATGTAAAAAATTCTCTTTTGATATAATTCCACCTTTTTTTTCTTTAGTAGTTTTAACATGCTTTTTAATAATATTTATTCCTTTTACTTTGGCTCTATTATTTTGTCTATCAATCTCAATTACTTCACCATCTTTATTTTTATCTTTTCCTGATAATACTTTTACTCTAGCTCCTTTTTTAATCATATTTACAAAACCTCTGGTGCTAATGAAATTATTTTCATTTGACCTCTTGCTCTTAATTCTCTAGTTACAGGGCCAAAAATTCTAGTACCAACTGGCTCTCCTTTTTCATCAACTAGAACTGCTGCATTATTATCAAATTTTACTTTAGAACCATCGTCTCTATGTATTCCCTTTTTAACACGTACAACTACAGCCTTGTGAACAGTGCCTTTTTTGACTTTACCTTTTGGAATAGCTTCTTTCACAGCAATAACTATTGTGTCACCAATACTTGCATATCTTCTTTTTGACCCGCCAAGTACTTTTATGCATTCAATTCTTTTTGCTCCCGTATTATCAGCTACTAATAATTCTGTTTGAACTTGTATCATTCGCTAACTCCAATAACTTTAAATTTTTTATTTTTTGAAAATGGTTTACTTTCAATAATTGATACATTATCGCCATTCTTAAATTTATTATTTTCATCATGTGCATTATATCTTTTTTTGACTTTAACAACTTTTTTAAGTACGGGATGTTGATATTTTCTTTCTACCAATACAGTTATTGTTTTATTTGGTTTGTCACTAACAACAATTCCGGTTAATATTTTTTTAGACATTTAATTTTCCCTC
>CACLNK010000054.1 GCA_902608305.1 uncultured Pelagibacteraceae bacterium
TGTGCATAAAAAAATTTTTTTATAATCATATTTTTTTATTAAAATTTCACAGTATTTTAAGATTTGTTTTTTTGTTGCAGGGAAAGGATGGTTGGCAGAGGTTTTATAACTTGTTCCCCTATAGTGAATACCTAAAGTTTTTTTTTCAAAATTATTTTTTATAAATTTATTAGCATAAAAAATAAATTTTTTGTCAATTTTAAAAAATTTTGAAGCTAATTTTCTGTAATCTTTATTTAAAATGTTATGTGAAAAATCTTTATAAAAGGTATTATTGGTTATTATAACTTTTTTACTTTTATAAATTTCATCTATAGAATAATTTGAAACCTGATTAAAATAATATTCCCACGCGTTTAAGGTTTTATTAATTTTATTATTTTCATTGTAAATTGTAACAAAATTTTTCATGTCAACAAACGGTATGAAGTTGTGCTGGTTTGCAATTTTTAAATGATTTAATACGTAAATTACATTAGAAAATAAACCAGCCCCAGGAGATCTTCTAATTACATAAAAAATTTTGTTTTTATTTAAATTACCAAATGAATGTAAATTTATTTTTAGGCCTTTGTTAATTTTTTTTTTTTCCAACAGTGGCAAAGCTACGTTGTCGAAAAAATATTTTTTTATAAAAAAAATCATTGAATGTATAATAATATATCTATATTTTGATTTTTATCATCTTAATATAAAATTATGCAAACATCTTTAATTATAACTACTATTAATAAACCAAATAAAAATATTAAGTTATTTAGCAAAAAATCAAAAAAAAATAAATGGGATTTTATTGTTATTGGAGATAGAAAAACTCCAAAAAATTTTAAAATAAAATATGGTAGTTATTTTAATTTAAATAATCAAAAAAAATTGTCATTTCAATTTGCAAAAAAGTGCCCAGAAAATAATTATGCAAGAAAAAACATTGGCTATCTAATATCTATTAGAAATCAATCTGATATAATAGTAGAAACAGATGATGATAATTCTCCTAAAAATAATTTTTTTGCAAAAAAAAGCTTAAAACATTCAGTTTCTGAAATTAAAAATAGATCTTGGATAAATATTTATGATTTGTTTTTAAAAAAAAAAGATTTTATATGGCCACGTGGATTACCATTAGAGCAAATTAATAGAAATAAAATTGTATTAAGAAAAAAAATTTTAAGAAATTTTTATTTACAACAAGGTGTTTGTGAAAGAAATCCAGATGTAGACGCCATATATAGGCTTTTAAATAAAAATATAAATATATTATTTAAAAAAAATTTAAAGGTTAGTTTGGGTAATTCACTTTCTACTTTTAATAGTCAAAATACCATATGGTTTAAGTCTGTATTTCCTTTATTATATTTACCAGTTACATGCACAATGAGGTGTAGCGATATTTGGAGAAGTTTAGTTGCACTAGCAATATTAAGAAATGATAATAAAAAAATATTATTTTTTGGTACTACAATGCATCAAGAAAGAAATTATCATAATTTGATAGATGATTTTGAACAAGAAATTCCCATGTATTTAAATAACCAGAATATTTTTAATGTATTAAGTAAAATGAGATTTAAAAAAGGAATAAAAAATTATTTGGTTAATTTAAAATTAGCATACAAAGCTTTAGTTAAAGGCAATTTCGTATCAAGATTAGAGATTAAATATTTGGATTTATGGATAAATGATTTTAATTTAATAAATAAAAATTAATTAATTAAATTATTTTCTTTACTAATGTATGTATTTTTTTTAAATATTTAAAAAATAATCTGAATGGGAGAGAAAAACAAAACTAACAATGGTCTCAAATTAAAAAAATTTCTTAATTATTTAAGAAATTTATTAACGAGAAGTGATGTCATGATTTTTAAAAAAATATTAGTATTTTTAGTTTTATCTATAACAACTGTAAATGCAGAAAATCGTATGAACTGCAAGTGGGATAATAGAAAAGGTATTCCTTGCATAATAATTAATAAAACACCAAATACTTCAACTTATTCAGAGTTAGGAATTAATAAGCAGATTATTACCCAACAAGATATTATAAACTCAGGTGCCATAGATACGGGTGATGTTCTTCAGTTAGTTTCTGGGCTTGATGTTTTTCAATCAGGACCAAAAGGACAATCAACCTCTATATTTACAAGAGGATCAGAATCTAATCATACACTTGTATTGATTAATGGAATTGCGATTAATGATCAATCAGTTACTGACGGACAACATGATTTTGGGCAAGATTTTGTTCAAACGATCCAACAAATAGAAGTTTACAAAGGCTCTAACGGGGCACATTTTGGACCGAGTGCAATTGCTGGAGCTATAAATTTTATAACCGCAATTGATTATTCAAATAGTTATTCTTTGAGTGGCTTTAATGAAAAAAATAATTCTGTTAATGGCAACTACACCAAGATTACAAACAATGGATGGCATTTAAATATTAAAGGAGCAGCAAATAGAAGTGAAACTGATAGT
>CACLNK010000055.1 GCA_902608305.1 uncultured Pelagibacteraceae bacterium
CCCATTTAAATGCCATCTCACAAGATGTTAAATAAAATTCCCACATTCTATAAAAATTTTCATCAAACATAGATAATACCTTAGATTTATTACTTAAAAATCTTTCTTTCCAATTTCTTAAAGTATAAGAATAATGCATTCTTAATACTTCTACATCTGTTACAATAAGTCCTGATTTTTCCATAGGTCCTACTACCTCGCTCATGCTAGGTGTGTACCCCCCAGGAAAAATATACTTTGTAATCCAGGGTTGTGGATCTCTTGGTTTATTAATCGATCCTATAGTATGTATTAAAGCTATACCAGTGTCATTGAGCAATTTATTAACCTGGTTAAAAAAAGTTTGATAAAATTTTCTACCTACATGTTCAAACATTCCCACGCTAACTATTCTGTCAAATTTTTCATTTAATTGGCGGTAATCGATTAATTTAAATTGAACTTGATTTTCTACATTAAGTTCTTTTGCTTTATTAATGCTATAATTATACTGATTTTCAGATAACGTAATTCCGGTTACTTCACATTGTGATTTTTTCGCAATTTCAATTGCAAGAGATCCCCAACCACTTCCAATATCTAATACCCTTTGATTAGGTTCCAAATTCAATTTTTTAATTATATGATCAATTTTATTATTTTGAGCTGTCTCTAAACTATCTTTCTCACTTTTAAAATAAGCGCACGAATATTGTTTTTTTGAATCAAGAAACAAATCATAAAAATCATCTGAAATATTATAGTGATGAGCTACATTCATTTTAGATTTTTTTATAAAATTAAAATTTGTAAAATATCTATAAGATCCTGTTAATTTATTTAATATCTCACTAAAAAAATTTGTTTCGCTTCTTCCAATATTTTTTAAAGCCATGTCTAAAAAATCTGTTAAAGAACCATTTTCAATTTTAACTGTTCCATTTGCATAAGCTTCTCCAAAATATAAATCGGGATAAAATAAAAGCTTAAAATGAAGTTTTTCATCTAATAATCTTAATATAATTGGCTTTTCTTTTTTTGGATTTCCAATAACATACTTTTGTTCTTTGGCATCTATCAAAATAAAACCATCTTCTTTGAATAATTTGTTTAAGAATCTTGCTAACTGCATTTTAAGCTGCTCTCGATTTTTCTGAATTAAAATTAAGTTTATTTAAATCTTCAATTAATTTTTTGTTATCACTTGAATTTAAAAGACTTAATGGAGGTAAAATATTCTTATAAATCTTATTATCTTGTATAAGAAAAGAATGCAAACCAGAAATTAAATTGAACTGATCAAATACTTTTCTCACATTGCAAAGTTTTTCATTGTGTGTCTGCTCTTTTTTAGCAAAAAAATCTTCATACACTTTTCTTGCTAAAGAAGCTGTAACATTGCAAGTTGCTGTAATAATTCCCGCACATCCTAGCTCTAGACCTTTTAATAATTTCAATTCAGATCCTGGAAGAATTGAAAAATTTTTAATTTTCAAATTTTCATACAAATTATATGTGCTATCTTTAACTCCCACTATTTGTTTTGGAAATTTTTTCGCTAATTCTTCTACGCAAGATATACTAAATTTGTATCCACATAACTTTTCGAAATTATAAAGAATAATTTTGGATTCAGGGATTTTATCAATAATTTTTGAATAAAAAGCTATAGCTTCATTGTCTCCATAATTATAATAAGCCGGGGGCATAATTAAAAACTTATCGAATCCTAAAGAGGTGGCAATTTTCATTAAATTGATTGTTTCGCCTAATGAATTAAGTCCATTTCCTATTATATATTTATCCTTATATTTATTGGTTGAAAGATTGTTTAATAAACTTATTTTTTCACTTATTGAAATTAATTGGGCTTGGCCAGTGCTGCCAAAAATTGCTACTCCATGACAACCTTGATCAATCAAATTTTCAGCATGAATTATTGTTTTATTTGAATCTAATGTTAGATTTTCATCTAAAACTGACATGGATGCTGCAAAAACCCCTTTAATTTCAGTCATAACAAAAATTTTTTTTTTAATAAAAGTAATATAATTATTTTTAAAATGAAAGTTTTAGTTATTCAAAATCGTATGG